>DAIDKD010000113.1:2084-9670 GCA_027451065.1 Bacillaceae bacterium
TAACTATACCTGCAAATGAATGATTGTAGGTTCTTTGGTCCCATATCATGTTCAAGAGATACTTCTTACCATCCTCATCATGAAATAAAGAGGCATCAAATCCAGAGCTATTTAAACGAATCGGTTCACTCCATTCTCCATCAATTGTCTCGCAAGTCACTAGGTAATTATGCCCATCCTTCCATGCGCCACTATGAACTTTCATATCTGAGTAAACAAGCCAAAACAAGCCATCATGATAGGTCAAACAAGGAGCCCAGACACCTCCAGAATTTGGATTCCCCATCATATTGATTTGAGATACTCGATTCAATGGACGAGCCACTAAATGCCAGTTTACTAAATCTTTAGAATGATACACCTGCACACCGGGAAACCACTCAAAAGTAGATACCGCAATATAATAGTCATTTCCAACTCTACAAAAACTCGGATCAGGGTGAAAGCCTCTTAATACTGGATTCTGAATTTTCTTCACTTCAATCATCCTCTCTTTTCTAGTTCGAATAGTATTCTCTTATGCTCTTTCTCATCTAAATTATAAAAATAAATTGCACCCAATTCTAATATTGTGAACGCAGCCGGAATAATTGTTGTTAAAAGCAATATCCCCGTTAATGCTTGTTGAGTTTGCACTTGATTCGCAACGTAACCAAATCTCGCCAAAAGAATTCCCGGAATAATCCCACCAAGAGCCATTCCAAATTTAAAGAAAAACCCTACAAGTGCATAGATTAATCCGTTCATACGCTTACCCGTTTTATATTCACCGTAATCAATCACTTCAGGAACCAATGACCAAGTAAACCCACCTGCTGTTACCGTTCCAACTGCCGCAAGCAGCCTTGCTCCAAACACCAAAGGAATCATTGATGTTGGTACGATCCATAATGCCAGTAACCCTACTGTTTTACACGATAAAGAAATGAATAATAACAGCTTCTTCCCTAACCATTTATGCAGATATGGCATAATTGGCATACACACAAGGGCTGGAAGCGTCGATAATAAAGCATACCATTTCACTAAATCTGCTCTTCCAACATTGTACGAAATAAAGTACACGCCTACAGAGTTTACAATTGAATTGACACCAAAATTAAAAATGAAAAACAGACAGACAATGACAAGGGGACGATTTACTTTGAACTGCTCCAAAATATCCTTTATATTTATGGAACCTTGTGATTCAGTTACTTTGACTCTTTCCTTCGTATTGAGAAAACAAAAGATGAGTAAAGCTGCTCCCATCACGCCCATGATTGTCATAGCGATTTGCCAACCAACATTGGTTTGTCCAGTGTACCCTGTAAAAGTTTCTGCTAAAAGGGGCACACCAAAAGAAACAATTAATCCACCAATATTTGCAAAAAGCATTCTAATAGAAGTTAAGCTAACTATTTCCTCTGTATTCCTTGTCATAGCAGCAGTTAGCGCGCCATAAGGAATATTAACAACGGTATAAGCCATTGATAATCCTACATATGTGATATAAGCGTATACAAGCTTTCCTGTATCAGAGAAACTAGGCGTTGTGAAACATAAGATAGCTAAAATAGCGAATGGCAGTGCACCAAATAGCAAAAATGGTCGAAAACGTCCATAACGAGTGTTTGTTTTATCCACTATCGCTCCCATAATCGGATCATTCACTGCATCGAACACCCGCACAAACAAAAACATTGTTCCAGCAGCTGCTGCCGATATCCCAAAAACATCCGTATAAAAAAATAGTAAATAACTAGAAACAGTTGCATAGATAAAGTTACATGCCAAATCTCCTGATGCATAACCAACTTTTTCTTTTACGCTTAATTTTTCCTGGCTTATGTCTTCTATTACAAAATTTTCAGCAGTACTTACACCCATCTGAAAACCTCCTCTTACAATAAGTTTTAGTTTGAAAAAGATAGAATATCCATGATTCATTCATTAAACCCTATTCATTTAGCGCTTTCATTCCAGCTTGCAAGACTTCAAGAATTCGTTCTGTATCGTATATATTTCCTCTCCAGGTGCCACCACTAACTGATTGAAGTGCAGCCCATAAACGTGTGTCATCTGGTAAGCTAGGATGAGGCTTAAGATCAGGGTGCAGGGGACGCTTTCTTAACATTTCACCTGCTCCATCTAAAGAAAGCCTTTTCTCTTCTGTCCCAATAAAATTTACAGAGCCCATCAACCGATGACAGTCAACAATGATTTCAATGACATCTCCATCACGTAATTTTCCAATTAGACCTCCAGCCAATGCTTCAGGTCCTACATGCCCGATACATGCACCAGTAGATACACCTGAAAAACGTGCATCTGTAATTAAGGAGACTTCTTTTCCAAAAGATAAATGCTTCAACGCAGATGTTAATTGATATGTTTCTTCCATCCCTGTTCCTAAAGGACCACCACCAATCACAACCATGACATCTCCAGCTTCAATCCCTCCTGTTTTTATGGCTCTGATTGCTGCTTTCTCTGAAGTGAACACCTTCGCTTTTCCAATGTGTCTATATACACCATCTTCTCCTACCATTGATGGGTCAATAGAAGTTGATTTGATAACAGAGCCTTCAGGAGCAATATTTCCTTTTGGGAATGTAACAGTTGAAGTTAAGCCTCTTTCCTTCGCTTTACTTGGGTTCATAATCACTTCATCCGGAGAAATTCCATCAGCCTCTAACAAACGCTCTTTCATCTTTTGACGTCTTTCCGAAGTTTCCCACCAATCAAGGATACTTCCAAGGGTTTTTCCTGTAACGGTAAGGACATCTTCATGCAGTACACCTAAGTTTCGCAGGTGCAACATGACTTCAGGCACTCCCCCTGCTAAAAATACTCTCACTGTCGGATGAGCAATCGGTCCATTTGGCAGTACACTTACTAAACGTGGAACTTTTCTATTTATTCTTATCCAGTCATCTACAGTAGGCATTTTACAATGAGCCGCATAGGCAATTGCAGGGATATGTAGCAATAAATTGGTTGATCCGCCAAAAGCAGCATGGATGGCCATCGCATTCTCAATTGACTTATCTGTCAAAATATCCTTTGTGGTTATTCCGCTTTTTTCAAGTTCTAAAACTGCACGTGCCGATTTCTTAGCATTCTCTACCCATACCAATTGTCCAGATGGTGCTAATGCTGAGTGAGGCAACGCCATTCCTAACGCCTCAGCTACTACCTGTGAAGTGCCAGCAGTTCCTAAAAACTGACACCCTCCTCCTGGTGAAGCACAGGCGCGGCATCCAAGTTCAGCTGCTTCTTCCAATGTCATTTCATTATTTGCAAATCTTGCACCAATTGTTTGAATCTTCCCTGCATCCTCTCCATTTGTAGGCGGAAGCGTTGATCCTCCTGGGATGATAATCGTTGGAAGATCATGCATCGATGCAAGTCCCATCATCATTGCTGGGAGACCTTTATCACAGGAGGCTACACCAATCACCGCTTGTCTTGTTGGCAATGACCGAATTAAGCGTCGAAAAACAATTGCTGCGTCATTCCGATAAGGTAGAGAGTCAAACATACCTAATGTCCCTTGAGAACGACCATCACATGGGTCACTTACATATCCAGCAAAAGGAACACCACCTTCATCACGAACCTCTTTTGCCGCAGCACTCATTAACATATCTAATTCCCAATGTCCAGTATGGTACCCTAATGCAACAGGAGTTCCATCTTGATTTCGAATTCCTCCCTGTGTACCTAGAATGAGTACTTGTTTACCCAAAAGTCTTGCTGGTTCCCAGCCCATTCCAGCATTCAAAGTAAGACCAAAAATATCTCCACTTGGTGAATCAAGCAACATTTCAGGAGTAATAGGAAGTGATCCCTTTGGTCCTTCTGCATGTGTTTGGATTTTGTATATTGCTTCATTCTCGTTATCAAAAATCGAATCAATTTTCATGCTAACCTCCATTCTACCGCTGACGCTTGCGGCACAAATCGTAATAAAATAGTGTGCGTCTTCACCACTTACAAAATATCGGAAAATTTCATAGATTTTCCTTAAAGTACCTTTGCAATCTCCAAAGTTCTTCTCACTTGTTTTATTTTTTCCTCACTAAGCATTCTTGCAGGTGGTAAAACATAAGTGGAAATATCCAACCCACATATTTTCGTTGCTTCCTTTATTACATTTACAAACGGAGTGTCTATGTTATACAGTTGCGAGACAACCGCTAACTGTTTTTGAAATGAAACTGCTTTATCAATTTTTCCATTTGTAAAGGCTTTATAAATTTCCGTTGACAATTGTGGGGCAAAATTCCCACTTGCTGAAATGGTACCATCTCCTCCTAATTGGAGTGTACTTAACTGATGATTATCAAAACCACAAAACACAGAAAAATGTGGATGTACTCCTTTTACTTTCGTAATCATTTCACTAATATGACTGATAGAATCAATCGTTTCTTTGATACCAACGATATTAGAATGTTCGTCTACAAGACGCAGTACAAAATCCGGTTGTAAATCCTGCCCTGTAAGATTTGGGAAATTGTACAGCAAAATAGGAATATGAATGGATTCAGCTATCTCACGATAATGTTCAAAAAGACGCTCCTCTGTTAAACTCCAATAATAAGGATTTATGATAACAACTCCATCTGCTTCAATGCTCTCGGCATGCTTACTTAAAGAAATTGCCTCACGTGTACTTGTACTTCCAGTTCCTATTAGCACAGGCACCCTCTTATTTACATAACGAACAGCAAATTCAGCAACCTCTATTCTCTCTGAAAACGACATTTGAGAAAATTCACCACCAGTCCCAAGAAAAAACAATCCATTGACTTTAGCTTCAATCAAGTAATCAATCAGAATTCCCATTCCATGTTCATCTAACTTTCTGTTTTGGTTAAAAATAGTGGAAACTGGTGGGATAATTCCCTTAAACTGTAACGCTTGTACCATTTAATTCACCTCTTTATTATGTGTATTTTTGTCACATTTTAGACGGAAAATTTTTGGAAAAAGAGTAAATAAAGAGATACCTAAAATTTCCGCTATCTTTATTGCCTCATCTAAAGTGAATTGCTGTTCTTCTCTTTCTCTTCTTGCATAGTAATCTTTCTTCACTCCAAGATATTTTGCGAATTCCTCTTGTGTAAGCCCTCTTTCCTTTCTTTCCTTGGATAATACCACGTGCATTTTTGTCACCACCTTATACAAGTAATATATCATTGCATAAAAATTCTTGCAAGTGTTTTTTCGTACTTTTCCAATTCATGTTGCATTTTTGTCAACAATGTTTTATTGTTGGTTTAAAGCTTCATTATATGCGCATAGCTCAGGAGGAAGATTATCATATGTCTTATTTCTCACAAATACTAGCAGAATTAATGAATAAATTTGATATAAATGATCAAAAATTAGCAGATGACTTAGGTGTAGATCGTTCAACTGTTTCAAGATGGAGAAAAGGAGAAAGAAGTCCAAAGCTAGATGCACTGCCTAAAATCGCTAACTATTTTTCAGTATCACCACGTGATTTTGTGGAAGATATACCTTACACGAAAAGTGGTCAACAGAGTGTACAAAAAGAGCTACACAAAAGAGTTGAAGGACTAAACTCTAACAGTTACGTTGCTTTTGATGAGCAAGAAACAGATGAGTTTGATGAAAGAGATAAAGAACTACTTATTGATTCTTTAGAAAACTCATTACGTTTAATCAGCAAAATTGCTAAGAAATAATCTGTCACTGAAAAACTAAGTAGCCTTATTTGAAATTGCTATTTCGTATCACCTCTTATAAAATAAAGATGTATGTCTGTATGCTTAGAAGAACTGTTTTTATTGATAATGAAAACAGTTCTTCTATTGTCATCAATTAAGAGCGATGACAAAAAACTATAAATTCCGAATATTTCTTTCGAAAAAATACTGTGTTACGCGGCAATATCAAGCTATATATATTGCCTTCAAATCCAAACTGAGTAGTTTTGAAAAAGGTTACTTATATAACCTCCCCCTTTCTAACTGCTTATTACTTGCTTTGATATTTTAGCATCTTAATAGCTTGTAGACTGCCAAGAATATCCTTTTCATACATCATTGCTTTAGTAGTGGTTTTCATAAGAGCTGATTGCGGAGGAATTTTTAATTCCTCTAACAGTAGCATACAAGAACTAAAAGTTCCTGTCAATATTTTTTAGGAGATGAATTATTATGTTATTAAATGAGCGTTTAAAAGAACTGAGAACCAAAAACAATATCCAGCAAAAAGATTTAGCTGAGAAAATGAATGTTGACACTAGAACCTTTAGAAAATATGAAAGTGGGGAGTTAACACCTAAACTAAAAACAATTATTGCTCTTGCTGATTACTTTGACATCTCTCTTGATTATCTCGTCGGTAGAACTGATGATCCTGAAATAAATAAGTGATAGAAAAATTGAGAGTAGTTAAAAAGGAAAAGAAGATAGTAACTGTTTCTCTAGCTACTATCTTCTTTCTCACCTTCACAAACAATATCTTTTGTTGTATAGTTAACAAAGAGATTTTTTTGAAAAATCAAAATTCAGAAGGTGGTGTGACGCTTGAAAAATTTGACAGTGGTATCTTTCATGTTGTTTGTTGTAAATATTTTTAGTGAAACAGCTAATTTTTTTGTAACAGAGGACTTTATTTAATTTTTTACGAAAGGATTGATGTTCATGAGAAAAATATTGCCAATCATATTGCCTGGTATATTAATAGCTTTATTTAGCTACCTTGTTCGCCATGGTGATAAAGATATTCTAATAGGAATATATATGCTCTTTCCAACTGCATTTATTATTCAAGGTAAACTCTGCTCACATTCAACAAAAATGACTATTTAAATGCCATGATTCGAAACCATGTGAGCACTGGTGAGTTAAAATATCTCATTTTAAATGCTCTAACTGAAAATTTGAGTCATGAATCTTATATGAAGGGAATTGATGCAAGCTACTTTTATGAAGGTTACGCTGAGTTCAAAACTGAAGATCTTTCAAATAAGAAACGCCTCAGAATGCCATGATTGATGAGATTCTGAGGCGTTTCTTATTTTAATGCATTAAATCATGAAAGAAGTAATTTAGTGTTACAACAAGTAAAACACCTACAAGCATAACCAAGTACTTCCATTTTGTGCGACCAGAGTATTCAATAGCAAGGGGCATAATTTCTGAAAACACAACTCCTAAAAGGCAACCAGCTGCAATTGCAAACATGATTCCAGATAGGTAAACATTTATTCCTCCTACTAGGTAACCGATGATAGCTCCTATAATAGTAGCTACTCCAGCGAGGCCACAAACTCCGATAATTTTCCACCATTTTTGACCACCTGCTTTCAGTGGAATAGCAATTGACATTCCCTCTGGAATACATGACAAACCAATCATAATAGCAGCAAATAAAGAACCTGAACTTCCTATCGCAAGTCCTTTTGGCAAATCATGCAATATAATCGCAAAAGCTACGGCGAAACCAGTAGATAGCAGACGTCGTTTTTCAGACTTAGCTAGACCAGACTCTTCAGGTTGATCACTATGAGAACATTCTTCATTATGCGGTAAAAATCCGTGAACATGTTCATGTTCATACTTGTC
>DAIDKD010000114.1 GCA_027451065.1 Bacillaceae bacterium
ATCCGTTGTATTAACCGGATGGTTGATTTGTCTGAAGGAGAATTAATTTTCGACGGAGTTCCTTTATCGAAGTTGAAAGGAAAACAACTTCGTGAAGCTCGCTCAAAAATAGGGATGATTTTTCAACATTACAACCTGATTGGACGTACAAATGTAATAAAAAATGTATTACATGGTCGGTTAGGGAAAACGTCATTTTTCAAAAGTGCGCTAGGTCTGTATTCTCAAGAAGAGAAGCAGGAAGCATTCGAATTATTGAAAAAAATGGGGTTAGAGGAGCACATCCATAAAAAAGCAAAAGATTTGTCAGGAGGACAAATGCAGCGTGTTGGGATTTGTCGCGCCATGATGCAGCAACCGAAGCTTTTGCTAGCAGATGAGCCAATTGCCTCTCTTGATCCAAAATCTGCTCGAGTTGTGATGGATCAAATTCACGGTATTGTAAAGGAGCGCTCGTTAACATGTGTGATGAACTTACATCAAGTTGACTATGCCAAGCAATATGCGACTCGTATTATCGGAATCAAAGGTGGGAAAATTGTCTTCGACGGTTTGCCACAGAAATTAACAGACGAGATGATTTCCTATATTTATGAAGGAAAAGAAGAGGAAATGGAGTTGCCGACACAATCACTGGCACAAGGAGAATTGTCTTATGGAATCTAGCACACAATCATATGAAATCTCACTCTCTACTAGTAGAAAAGTGAAAGGTTTCTTAAATGCACTGTTAATGATCGTCATTGCTGTTGTTTCATTTCAATATTTGGATGTGAGTATCGCAGAAATCATTGTGGCAATTCCGCAGTTAGTTAATTTCTTTATTGCAAATTTTTTGCCACCTAACTTTAGTCAACTACCAACATATGTGGGGCCAGTTGTTGATACCCTTCTATTCGCTGTGGTTGGCACGTATATTTCCGCAGTGTTATCATTTGTTTTCGGCGTTTTGATGTCGGAACAAATGAATCCAAATCCGGTATTAAGAGGATGCGTTCGTTTCTTTATTTCTTTTTTGCGCAATATTCCAGTCCTGGTTTGGACGTCATTGTTAATTTTTGTTTTCGGAATTGGAAACATGGTAGGTCTGTTGGCATTAACGGTAGCAACGATTGGATTTCTAGCCCGTTCCTACGCTGAATCCATTAATGAGATTGCTGGGTCAAAACTGGAAGCTTTACATGCAAGTGGGGCAAGCTACCTTCAAATTTTGGTGCACGGTTTAATTCCAGAATTTGTTCCGGCATGGCTCAATTGGACTCTCTTTTCTTTTGAAATAAACATACGCGCTTCTGCAATTTTAGGAATGGTTGGAGCGGGAGGATTAGGAATTTTAATCCAAAGCAACCTGAACTTACGAAACTTTCATGAAGCAACAACGTTAATGATGATTTTGGTCTCTCTTGTGTTGCTGATAGAATTTGCAATTACATATCTTCGACGTAAGGTCAATCAATAGGAGGATAAGGAATGGAACATAATATTCAACTAGTACCGGCACGAGAACGCTTATTTAAAGTAGGTACAATAGTTTTTTTCATCATGTTATTTTTAATCAGTGTACATTTTCTAGAGTTGGACGTAGAACGATTTGTAGCAAGGGCTGAAAATTTTCCGGAAGTATTCAGCCGTTTTATGGCACTTAATGTAACTACTTTACATGCTGGTATTGAACAGTTGCTTGTCTCCATCACATTAGGTATTTGTGGTCTAGTGATTGGAGGAGTTGTATCTTTTGCCCTGGCCTTTTTAGCCGCTGACAACATAGCCTTCAGTCGAGCATTAAGTATATTCATTAAAGGTACAGTTAGCTTAATCCGTGCCATCCCATCCCTTGTGTTAATTTTGATGATTGTTGCCAGCCTTGGAATGGGGAATACCGCTGGAGTAGTTGGTTTAACACTTTCGAGTATAGGTTATTTAACAAAGGCTTTTATTAGCACTATTGAAGAACAAGATGATGCGATTATAGAAACATTACGTTCAACTGGTGCGAGCTGGCTACAAATTGTTGTACATGGATTCTTCCCCAACGTAATCCCGGCTTTCTTAGCGTGGCTCTCCATTCGTATGGAAAGCAGTATCGCTGAATCTATTTCTCTTGGAATGGTCGGGGCTGGTGGAATTGGTATGCTGTTAAGTCGCGCCATTCGTCAACATGATCATCCGACAATTTCTACAATGATTTTGCTTATTTTCATTACGATGTTTCTTTTGGAAATTGGGCTAAATCAGATGAAGCAAAAGTTAAGAGCTTAGAAGAACACATCATATATCATTGAAAAAGAAGAGGAGCATGAACAATGAAAACTTTAGTAAACTTTCGTGATTTAGGAAACATGACAACGCAAGAAGGACTAAAAGTAAAGGAAAATCATCTTCTTCGTTCTGGAGAAGTTGTGAATCTAAGTGATGAGGATATCCAAACCCTCGTTGATACCTACCGAGTAACACAGATTATTGATTTCCGCAGTGAAGGAGAGGTAACGGAAAAGCCAATTGACAAGATTCCGGGGACTGAGTACTTAAATATTGATGTGATGAAAGATGTAGCGCAGAGTGTGGCAATGCAAGAGGAAATGATGAAGAATTTGCAACCGGGTCTTGTAGATGATCATATGAAAGAAGTGAATCAACAATTTGTCACTCTCGAATCAGCACGGAAAGGTTATGAGCAATTTTTAAAAGCTTGCTTGAACAATGAAGAAGGTGCCACTTTATTTCATTGCTTTGCTGGAAAAGACCGCACTGGATTTGGAGCGGCTATATTATTAAAAACTTTAGGTGTTCGTGAGGAGGACATTATGAGTGACTATTTGAAAACCGTTGAGCAACGGAAAGAAGCAAATGAAGTATTCATTCAGCAATCACGTCAAAAGGGATTGCCAGAGGACAAATTGGAAGCTTTAAGGACAATCATGAGTGTGAAGAAAGAATACTTAACAGAAGCTTTTCTCACCATTGAGAAAGAGTACGAAAATTTCGAAAACTATATAAAAACAGGATTGAATATGACGGAAGCTGATATCGCAAATTTAAAACAAAAATATTTGGCATAACAAAGAGAGATCAGGGAGGACAAGATGATGAGGGCGAAGGCAAATAAAGTATTACAACTAGCTTTAGGTGGTGTACTAAGCTTAGGTTTGTTAACAGGTTGTCAATCAGTAGATGGAGCTGTTTCAGCAGCTGAAAATGAAATAACAGAAATTCGTATTGCAAATATTATCGACGAATCTAATCCAAATGCAGGAGTAAAGAATGAGGAGTTTCGTGCGGATTTAGAGGAATATTTAGGAATTAGTGTGCTTGAAACAGAAGGTGCGTCACATATTGTCGGAATTGAAGCAATGCGTTCTGGTGCAGTGGATATTATGTTTGTATCGCCGTTTACTTATTTTATGGCAGCTGAAGTAGTAGACGTTGAGTTACTAGTATCTACTTCCGTATCTGAGAATGCAGCGGCAAATAGTACTCTGTTTATTACGCAGAGGGGTCGTGATGATATCAACAGTGTTGAAGACTTAGAGGGGAAAACATTTGCTTTTGTCAATGAGGCATCCGCTTCTGGATTCTTGTTTCCTAAATACTATTTGGTTTCGAACCTTGATTTAGATCAAGATCGATTGTTACAGTCAGGATATTTCTTTGATGCAGCTATTTTTTCAGGGTCACACGACAGCAGTGTTATGGGAGTGAGGTTTGGAGATTTTGATGGGGCAGCTGTAGCCAGTGGTGTGATGCAACCAATGATAGATGCTGGGGTAATCAATGAGGATGATTTTAAAGTTATTGGTTATACAGAAGAAATACCTAATGCGAGTTATATAATTCGCGCTGATTTACCAGAGGATTTAATTGAGAGAATTCGAAATTTTTTCCTCAACTATGATAATCCTGATTTTTTTGAAGCAGTACACAGTGATCCAGAAGTTCGCTTTGTTGAAGTAGATGAGGAAGATTACAGTCATGTTCGTTCATTAATGGACACACTAGGAATTGTATCGGAGTAAGAATTATGTAAGAAAGAGAGAAAATACTGATTGGTAGACCGCCTGAAAAGGGCGGTTTTTCCCTTTTTAAGCGGTCCACATTGATCCAGAAGTAAATATTTATTGAAAAAAATGAAAGAAAGAGAATTTTTCTAGCATTATTCCCTTTCTTTTTTGATTAAAATAAAAAAATAAGTCTTTCTTTTTTTAAATAAGGTAGACAAATAATACTATCTTCGATAACATTATGGTTATATCTTTTCCTATTTAAAAGTTCACTCTTAGTGAATAGATGGTCCTCAGTGAGATTTCAGGCTCGTAAGCTGGAAGAAATACCTGTATCGAACTTCGTTTAGGCCGCAATGACGATATTCCAAAAAGGTTGTAGGTGATTACATGAAAGATTTTATAAAACGAGTTATTTTCATCGCGATTGGAGCAACTATAATTGCGATTGGTGTGAATATGTTTCTTGCTCCTCATGACATTGCAGCTGGAGGAGCAAGTGGTGTCGGGATACTTATAGAGGCTGCATTCGGTGTGAACCGCTCAGTTGCAGTACTTGTAATGAATGTATTTTTAATAGGTATTTGTTATTTTTTATTAGGGAAAGAGTCTACTATTCGAATCGCTATCGGCAGTTTTATATTTCCTTTAGCTTTGGAACTTGTTCCACGTACAATGGTAACAGATGATAGAATGCTGTCAGTAGTTTATGGTAGTGCGCTTTTTGGAATTGGAGCTGCAATTCTTTATCGCGTAGGAGCATCAAGTGGAGGGACGACAATACCGCCGCTGATTTTTAAGAAGTACTTTGGCTTAAATACTTCAATAGGTTTGTTGTTTTCTGATGCTACAGTTGTGTTCTTTAACATTTTCGTATTTGGAATGGAGTCCTTTTTATTAGCGATTTTTTCACTAGTAATCACGTCGATTGTGATGAGTTATATTGAATTGGGTACAGACCGTCGTATTGCTGTGAATATTATGAGTGACGAAAGGTCTGAGGAAATTAAGCAGGCCTTGTTGACCGGTCTTAATCGTGGAGTCACAGTAGTTCCGGTAACCGGAGGATATTCCAGTGAAAATAAAGAGATGCTGATGATGGTATTAGACAAGAAGGAGTATCCGGCTGCCTTGAAAATCATTAACCTTATTGATAAAAAATCCTTTGTTATCACATATTCAGTGGCTGAAGTTCATGGATTGGTTAGTTATCATTCAGCTTAAGAGAAAAATTATTAGTAGTAGGATGTAAGATAGCCGTTCAGATGTGTTTTCTCGTCAATTTCATAGGAATTTCACATGGAATGCATATTGATGGAGTATATTATAACCATAGTATTGCTACTAGAGACAAGCTTAAAAGCTTTCATCTTTTTTACCCTCCCCTTTTTTGAAACCCCCGAGATTGCGGAAACAATCTTGGGGGTTTTTGTATCTTTCAACCATTGACAATCACCCCATTTATGTGATACTTAATATAGTGGGTTAGCACTCTGGTTAGAGGAGTGCTAAAATAGAGCATGGAGAACTGAAAGGAGTTTGCATAATGACGAAAAGAGAGTTCAAAGCAGAATCGAAAAGATTGTTAGAAATGATGGTTCACTCTATCTATTCTAAAAAAGAAGTGTTTTTGAGAGAGTTAATTTCCAACGCTAGTGATGCCATTGACAAAATTTATTATAAAGCACTAACAGAGGAATCCTTAACTTTCCAAAAAGATGATTATTACATAAAGATCATCCCGAATAAAGAGGCAAGAACATTAGCAGTGATTGATACTGGAATTGGGATGACAGCAGAAGAGTTGGAAAATAATCTTGGAACAATTGCTCAAAGTGGATCTCTTGCTTTTAAATCAGAAAATGAAGCGAAAGACGGCTATGATATTATCGGGCAATTTGGTGTAGGTTTCTATGCTGCATTCATGGTGGCTGACTCTGTAACAGTCATCAGCAAAGCACTAGGAAGCGAAGAAGCGTACAAATGGGAATCTACAGGTACTGACGGTTATACAATTGAACCTTGCGAAAAGGAAGTTGTTGGAACCGAAATTATATTAACAATAAAAGAGAACACAGAAGACGAAAACTATGATGAATTTTTAGAAGAGTATTCATTGCAAAACATTATTAAAACTTACTCTGACTTTATTCGCTACCCTATTAAAATGGACGTAACAAAATCACGTCCGAAAGAAGACGCAGAGGGAGAGTTTGAAGAATATACAGAAGAAGATATCGTAAACAGCATGGTTCCCCTTTGGAGAAAGAACAAAAGTGAGATCACAGAGGCTGACTATGAGCAATTTTATCATGAAAAGCACTACGGCTTTGATAAGCCACTAAAGCACATTCATATTAGTGTGGATGGTACAATTCGCTACAATTCTATTTTATATATTCCAGAAAGTATGCCGTTTAACTACTATTCTAAGGAATATGAAAAAGGTTTGGAGTTGTATTCTAACGGTGTGTTAATCATGAACAAATGCTCAGAGCTTTTACCTGATTACTTTAGTTTTGTAAAAGGGATGGTAGACTCTGAAGATTTATCGCTTAATATTTCTAGGGAAATTTTACAGCATGACCGTCAACTGCAGCTAATTGCGAAAAATATTGGCAAGAAAATCAAAAGCGAACTGCAAAAAATGCTGAAAAATGAAAGAGAAAAATACGAGAAGTTTTATGAAGCGTTCGGCAGACAGCTGAAATTTGGAGTGTATAATGACTTTGGTGCACACAAGGATGTGCTACAAGATCTATTGATGTTCTATTCTTCAACAGAAAAGAAATTGGTTACTTTAGATGAGTATGTGTCAAGAATGCCAGAGGATCAAAAATACATCTACTACGCAACTGGCGAAACCAATGAACGAATTGAAAAGCTGCCACAAACAGAGCTCGTAGCGGACAAAGGTTACGAAATTTTATACTTCACAGACGAAGTAGATGAGTTCGCAATAAAAATGCTAATGAATTACAAGGAAAAAGAGTTCAAATCTGTATCTAGCGATGACTTAGGTATCGACAGTGACGATACACAGGAAGATACAGCTCTTGAAGCGGAAAGCAAAGATATGTTTGAACATATGAAAAGCATCTTGGCTGGAAAAGTAACGGATGTAAAAATTTCCAAGCGTTTAAAAACACATCCAGTTTGCTTATCAGCTGTCGGTGACGTTTCTATTGAGATGGAAAAAGTTCTTAGTGCAATGCCAGATAACCAGAATGTAAAAGCAAACAAAGTGCTGGAAATTAATCCAAATCATAAAGTATTTGCATCGTTAAAAGAGGCCTTTGCAAATGATAAAGAGAAGTTGGATTTATATACAAGCTTATTGTATAAACAAGCGCTTCTCATTGAAGGACTGCCAATTAATGACCCGGTAGAGTTTACTGACGAAATCTGTAAGATTATGATATAACAGGTTATCGAAAAAGGGGAAAAGCGCCCCTTTTTCGATAACCTGTCGAAAGAGTCAACTGCGATATAGGCTATGAGAACAAGCCTTTCGTAGTTGACTCTTTCTGTTCATTAATTGTGAAATGAATTATTTGGAAATAAATTACAATTAAATTACAACAGAAGAAGTTAGCAGGAAAAAAGAAAAGCGGGTAGAAAAAGAATTAGAGAGTAACTTTTTATCATGTGAGGTATCACCTGGTAACATAAAGTATTACTCAGCGTGATGAGGAAGACAAAATTTTGTTGGGGATGAGGAGGAAGAAATTTATGCAGTTTCATTTTTTTGTAGGGAATGATAATGGGAACAGTGAGCACGATATAATCATAGACGGAAGGCTTATTCAGCAACCGAACGTGAATTGTGTAGTTGATACTCTTCCATGGAGTGATGAGCAAACACCAGAGAGCATTATTCGAAATCTTCAAGAACAATTAATTGTCACAATCGACTCACCGTCTGCTCGTCCGGGTATGTATTACATCGGAAAATTTGCTTTAAAGAGTGGTGAATTGCTGGACGTTATGCAAGTAGGCCTTGATTATAAACATGAAGTAGACTTGCCGATTATCAATACATTAGGGCAAATTGCTGCAGTAGCGGCTCAAAAAGCTTTTGATGAAGAAAAAGTAATTCCTCCTTATATTGAAGTGCTAGTAGACATGACGACAGCCCTGCCGATTACTCAACATACAGATGACACTTCTGTAAAATTTGAAAAGCGGTTTATGGCTGGTCCTCATAATGTAACGGTGCACCTTGGAAAAGTGAGAGTAGCGGTAAAAGTGATATTTGATTTTGTGAAAGTTGTTCCAGAAGCTACCCCTGTTACTTTTGCACTACAAAAGAACGAAGAAGGAAAGTGGAGAGAAGGTGACATCTTCCAAGAGTTCGTAGAAACTTATCAATTACCTGGGAAGTTTACTGGAAGTTACTTTAAGGATAAAAGGATTCTACATACAGATATTGGAGATGGTTCAACAGAGTATCCAATTACAGAAGGAAATAAAATGCTTCGTCAATTTGTGCACGGAAGCAACCATGGGGCGGGTTATGCTATTGAAGAAGCTTTGGACGAGTTTAACCGACTAATTCACCTTCCAGATAGTCCGAGACAATTTTTTAGTGATGTATTGAAAAATCCCAATCATAAATACTATTTGAAATCTGTTCAAACCCTGCGGAGACCGTTAGAAGGTCAAGCAAAACAAATTGTTCATAATATTAGAAAGCAATTAACGAAAGCAAGAAATGAAATTGATGTTATTTGCGTTTACGGCGGTGGGAGTATATTGATGAGAACTGTTCTATATCCTATGTTAAAAGAATTATGCGAGGAAAGAGAGATTCGATTACTATATATACCTTCTCAATATGCGGTAACTATGAATGCAGAAGGATTATATGCATTTGTTCACGGGAAAATTTACGAGACAATCAAAGGAAAAGTAAAACAAGTGGTATAATCCAGCGAAAATCTGCGGACTGTGAGAAAAAAGAAATCTTAGATTCATCTCTCACAGTCCGATAGTCTTGTCAAATTGGGAGTTGAAAGCATGAAGAAAATGAAAGAACCAGGGGATAATATCAGTTTGAAGACGAGGAAAAATGAAGCACCTATCATCTTGAGTTGGATTAATTCACAAACAAATTTAATGGATTCTATTCGCTACTTAATCGAAAAGGAAATAGCGGAACATGGGGTGAGAAATTTACAAAGTGTGATTCCAATGGAGAGGCGTATTTTAAACGAGGCATCCTATCACATGAATCATTATTCTCAAGAATTAGTGACAATAACTTACAAAGAAAAAGCAGGTACACAAAATGAAGTAGATGACGAAATAGATGAGGAAGATATAGAATCCTGGGCATAATAAAAGTATCCCAAAGTGATGTGAAATAATAGTTCGTAATACTTTGGGATACTGACGATAAAAACATTTAATAAAAAAATTAAAAAGTAGTTGACTATCTGTCGGGAGATTGGTAATATTATCTACGTTGCTTTTGAAACAAGAAAAATTAGCAATAAAAAAACAGTTGACATTTTATTTGAAAAAATGTTAAGATATGAGAAGTCGCTTCTGAGCGGCAAAGTTCTTTGAAAACTAAACAAAACAAGAAACGTCAACGTTAATTCTATATTAACAAAAAACGAGCAAGACAAACTT
>DAIDKD010000115.1 GCA_027451065.1 Bacillaceae bacterium
ATACATTGCTTATTCCCATAGTATTTTTGCTGTTTGTCGAGGGTCCTATTGCTTTTTGTGTACAAAACAAAAAGCGAAAGTATATAATAGAAATGAGTATATAATAAATGAAGTTGAAAAATATAAAAAGTAAAACAAAAGGAGTTGATGAGCATGAAGACTGCGAGTACAAGTGAACCTGATCCGAGTAGTGCCAGTGAGGAGGGCAGGTACTTCATTTTTATGGGAAAGTTGAAATTGTTTATCAACTTTATAAAATAAATAAATGTCTTCCTCAATTATGAGAAATAGGAGGGAACATCATGTTAAATTGCTATTTATCAGAAATGGACGGAACATTTCATGAAGTAGACAGTATAGAAAAGAATTGTTGGATTAACATGGTTCATCCGACAGAAAGCGAAATTCGTAAAGTATCTTCACAATTAAATATTCCTCTTGATTTCATTATTGATGCCTTGGATAATGATGAGCGTTCTCGGATTGAGCGCGATGAAGATAAGGTATTGATTATCGTGGATTTTCCAGTGGTTACTTATGATGAGTTCGAGATTGCAACGTTTGAGACAATTCCAATTGGGATGATTGTGACAGAACATAATTTTATTACTGTTTGTTTAAGAGAAAGTCAAGTATTAAATGAATTCATCAACAAACGGGTGAAAAATTTCTTTACATTCAAGAAAACAAGATTTGCATTACAAATCTTACATGTCATCGCTACTCATTATTTGCGCTTTTTAAAACAATTAAACCGAAAAACAGATGATATTGAGAAAAGTCTCCATGAATCAGTAAAGAATAAACATTTATTTGAACTAATGAATATCGAAAAAAGCTTAGTGTACTTTTTAACATCATTAAAATCAAATAAAATGGTGCTTGATAAAATGATGCGTCAAAATATTTTACGAATGTATGAAGACGATGAAGAATTGTTGGAAGATGTAATCATTGAAAATAAACAGGCTATTGAGATGGCGGACGTGCATAGTAATATTTTAAGTGGCATGATGGACGCCTATGCCTCTATTATCTCCAACAATATGAACAATGTCATGAAGTTTTTAACTTCCTTCACAATTATTTTATCTTTACCGACGATGGTGTTTAGTTTTTACGGTATGAATGTTGATTTGCCATTTGAAAATGTACATTTGGCGTGGATTATTACCCTCGCCATTGCTGTGGTGCTTTCCTTTGTCACAGCTTGGGTATTTTGGAAAAAACGATATTTCTAGGGATGATAGGTTGGAAAAGACGGGAACCTTCCTTTTTTCCAACCTATTATGGAGATTCTTACCATTATATGATATAATTCGAAAGTGCATATATAACCTTTTGGATGTGATATGATGGTAGTAAGTATGACTGGTTACGGGAAATCAATAGTAAGAACAGATACATATCGAATAATCGTAGAAATGAAATCTGTGAATCAACGTTTCTTAGAAACAAGTATGAGAATGCCACGGCGAATGGCGGCGTACGAAGACAAAATAAAAAAAATCATTCAAGAAACAGTGAAGCGTGGTCGAGTAGAAGTAACTGTGACAATTGAAGGTGATGTACTCCAAGAAAGTCGAGTAGTTGTTCACCAAGATTTAATAGAGCAATATATTCAAACAGCTCAACAATTAAAAAAAGAATTTTCTCTCCAAGATGACTTGCAAGTAAAAGATATTTTACTGATTCCTAATGTAATAGAGCAAGTCGAGGTGGAGAAAGAAGAACCACAGCTTGTTCAAGATTTGTTGAAAGCAGTGAAAGAAGCATCTTGTAAGCTTCATGAAATGCGACAACAAGAAGGAGAGCGGTTGTCTATAGATATTGTCAATCACTTGCGTAAAATGGAAGAGTCCATTTCCATTGTGAAAAAGCAAGCTCCTAAAGTAATTGAAAGATATAAAGAGCGCCTGCAAAGTAAATTAGCAGAAATCAACGACATCGATGAGAAGCGTTTTATTACAGAAATTGCCATTATGGCAGACCGGAGTGATATTAATGAAGAACTCATTCGTCTTGAAAGTCACATACAGCAATTTTATGAAACTTTAAAAAGCGGTGAGTCCATCGGTCGCAAAATGGAATTCATTTTACAAGAATTACATCGTGAAGTGAATACTATTGGTTCTAAGGGCAATGATATTCTTATTGCAAATTATGTAGTTGAGATGAAAAATAATATTGAAAAAATTCGGGAACAAGTGCAAAATGTAGAATAGATGATGATTTATGCTTAACAAGCATAAGAACAGGTGAAGGGTAGGTATGTAGATGAAGCGTGAGAAAGGCTTGTTAATCGTCCTTTCTGGTCCATCAGGTGTTGGCAAAGGAACTGTACGAAAAGAACTTTTTACTGATAAAGATTTGGACTTACAATACTCCATTTCTATGACAACAAGACAACCTCGTGATGGTGAAGTAGATGGTGTAGATTATTTTTTCCGTACAAAGGAAGAGTTTGAAGCGCTAATTGAACAGAATAAACTATTAGAGTGGGCAGAATTTGTAGGGAACTACTATGGAACACCAGTGGATTATGTCAAAGAAACCATTGAAGCTGGAAAAGATGTTTTGCTAGAAATTGAAGTGCAAGGAGCAATGCAAGTGAAAAAATCTTTTCCAGAAGGTGTGTTTATTTTCTTAGCTCCACCTAGTCTATCCGAACTTCGAAACAGAATTGTCGGAAGAGGAACGGAAACAGAAGATGTTATCCATAGTCGTATGCTGATGGCAAAAGAAGAATTAGAAATGATGGATGAATATGACTATGTAGTGGAAAATGATACAGTTGAAATGGCGTGTGAAAGAATTAAGGCAATTGTCACTAGTGAAAATTGCCGTCGTGAGCGAATCGCAAAAATATACAAAAGATTAATGGAGGTTGAAGAATAATGTTATATCCGTCTATAGATTCATTATTAACAAAAGTTGATTCAAAGTACACATTAGTAACAATTGCAGCAAGAAGAGCGCGTGAAATACAGAATGTAAACAATCAACGTATAGAGAAACCAGTTTCTTTTAAAAGCGTTGGGAAGGCGTTGGAAGAAGTAAATGCGGGCCTTCTTTCTTATCGCAGTGTTGATGAAAGTGCTCAATAAGCATTTAGAATAAGACTCGAATCATATTCTAGGGGCATGTTCGACTTTTCGGACAGACCCGTTACATAAAGCTATCATTCTGGTTGACACAAATGGGGAAAAGAGAAGCCATTTTGGGTCAACCTTTTTTTAAAGATGAAGAAATTACATTTGTCCAGCAGAGCACACCTTGCTCGCTGTAGAAAAAATGGTTGATATAAACAGGAGGGAGGAAGCACAGAAAGGGCTGATAACTTTCCTTACTACTGTTAGGAAGGGTTAGCCTCTGTGTGAAATGGGATGAACGGAAAAAAGATATTGTTGTGTGTGACAGGAGGGATAGCCGCTTTTAAGGCGGCTGGATTAACTAGTAAGCTGGTTCAGGCCGGAGCTGAAGTACGTGTATTGATGAGTGAAGGAGCAACGAAATTTATAACTCCTCTCACATTTCAAGCTCTGTCCCGTCATCATGTATATACAGATACTTTTGATGAAAAAGAGCCGGAAATAGTTTCGCATATTGAATTTGCAGCCTGGGCTGACGCGGTTATTATCGCTCCTGCCACTGCCAATATAATTGGTAAGCTTGCCAACGGAATTGCTGATGATATGATTTCATCAACATTACTGGCAACGAGAGTACCAGTTTTTGTTGCAGCGGCCATGAATGTTCATATGTATGAGCACCCTGTAGTACAAAAAAATATGGAGTCATTGCGTGCTCTAGGCTATCAATTTGTGGAGCCTAATGAAGGTTTCTTAGCTTGCGGATACGTTGCAAAAGGACGGATGGAAGAGCCGGAAAATATTGTGGCAGTTGTTAGTGAATATTTTGCTGAAGAAAAATTGTTAGCAGGACAGAAAATTGTGATTACCGCAGGACCTACGAGGGAGAAAATAGATTCAGTGAGATTTTTTACCAATCGCTCTACTGGCAAGATGGGTTATGCCCTTGCTGAAACAGCGACGAAACTAGGAGCTGATGTGACGCTCATTTCAGGACCGACAAACTTAGCAGTACCAGCCGGTGTTCCTACGATTCAAGTAGAAACTGCTCAAGAAATGTATGACGCTGTTATGAAGCATTTTGCAGATGCAGATGTAGTAATAAAAACGGCAGCAGTAGCTGACTACCGACCGAAAATAGTTTATGATAATAAAATGAAAAAAAGTGACGGCGATTTGTCTATTGAATTGGAACGTACAATGGATATTTTAAAAGAGCTAGGCGAAAGGAAAGAGCAGCAAATACTGATTGGTTTTGCAGCTGAAACAGATCATGTAGAAGCCTATGCCACGAAAAAACTGATAGAAAAAAACGCAGATATGATTGTTGCTAATAATATATCTGCCCAAGGTGCTGGTTTTGGTGTCGATACGAATATTGTGACAATGTATAAACGTGATGGTGGCAGTATCAGTTTGCCGAAATTAACAAAACATGAGGTGGCATCTTGCATTCTTAAAGAGCTTGCTAAAATGCTACCAGAGGAAAAGCGATGAACGTTGCAAGTGTTATCGTCGATGTGCCAGCTTTTCAAACAGATAAGCCTTTTGATTATCTGATTCCAGATTCAATACAAGGGCTTGTTCGTCCGGGGGCGAGGATTACTGTACCTTTCGGAAATAGAAAAGTGCAAGGCTTTGTCATTGCTGTAAAAGAAACAGCGGAAGTTGAAAAGTTAAAAGAAATAGATGAATTGCTGGATGTTGTTCCTGTACTAAATGAAGAACTACTTCAATTAGGATTTTGGTTAACGAGGGCAGCTTTATGCTTTGCAATTTCAGCATTTCAAGTCATGCTGCCAACTGCTATTAAAGCTTCTTATACAAAATATCTGCATAGAAGCGAAGCTAGTGACCTACCAACTGAAGTACTAGCAGTTTTTAAAGGTAAAGAAAAGTTAGATTTAAGAGAATTGGAACCAGGTGTCCTTACTACGCTAAAGCCTCATATTGTTAATGGAACATTGGAAGTAATCTATGAAGTGAAAGATAAAGGACAAAAGAAAACGGAACGCGTGATTACCCTTGCTATCAATAAGGATAAAGCGACAGCAGAGATGGAGCAATTAAAAGCAGCAAAGCAAAAAGAAGTACTGACATTATTTTTGCAAGAAAAAGATGAAATTCCAAAAAAAGATATTTTATCCCAGCTACAAATAACAGATGCGCCAGTGAAGGCCTTAATAAAAAAAGGGATTTTAATAGAAGTGGAAAAGGAAGTGTATCGTGATCCTTATGCAGAGAAGGATTTTGTGCGCACAGAGCCATTGCCGTTAAAAAAAGAGCAAGAGCAAGTCCTCGGACAAATTAGTAAAAGTATTGAAGCCAACAAGCATGACACTTTTTTACTGCACGGGGTAACTGGCAGTGGGAAAACAGAAGTGTATATGCAAGCAATTGACAAGGTGCTCCAACAAGGAAAAGAGGCAATTGTATTGGTTCCAGAAATTGCTCTCACCCCACAAATGGTTTATCGTTTTAAAGGGCGTTTTGGTTCCCTTGTAGCTGTTATGCACAGTGCTCTTTCAGTTGGAGAAAAGTATGATGAATGGAGAAAAATTCACCGAAAAGAAGTAAAAGTAGTAGTTGGCGCAAGGTCAGCTATTTTCGCTCCTTTTGAACATCTGGGCATGATTATTATTGATGAAGAACATGAGTCCAGTTATAAACAAGAAGAAAATCCACGCTACCATGCCAGAGATATAGCAATTAAACGTGGTGAATATCATTCTTGTCCGGTTGTATTAGGCAGTGCAACACCAGCATTGGAATCTTTTGCGCGGGCAAAAAAAGGAGTATATCGACTGTTGACAATGGGACAAAGAATGAATGAACAAAGCTTGCCTGATGTAAATATTGTTGATATGCGTGAGGAACTGCGTAATGGCAACCGTTCTATGTTCTCTACACTGCTGTTTGATAAAATAACAGATAGGCTAGAGAAAAAACAACAAACTGTACTTTTTTTAAACAGGCGAGGTCATTCAACTTTTGTGATGTGCCGAGATTGCGGTTATGTAATGGAATGTCCTCACTGTGATATTTCTTTGACTTATCATAAAAATAATCAACGCGTGAAATGTCATTATTGCAATCACGAGGAGTCCCTCCCTTCTGCATGTTCAGTTTGCGAAAGTAAACATATCCGTTTTTTTGGAACGGGAACACAGAAAGTGGAAGAAGAGTTGACAAAAGTTTTTCCAACGGCACGGATTATTCGAATGGATGTGGATACAACTAGTAGAAAAGGTGCTCACGAAAAGTTACTTACTCAGTTTGGTGAAGGGAAGGCCGATATTTTGCTAGGGACACAGATGATTGCTAAAGGATTGGATTTTCCTAATGTGACCTTAGTAGGAGTATTAGCGGCAGATACGATGCTTCATTTGCCAGATTTTCGTGCTAGTGAGAAAACATACCAGCTACTAACCCAAGTAAGTGGAAGAGCAGGTCGCCATCATCTTCCTGGAGAAGTGGTTATTCAAACATATACTCCTGAACATTATAGTATTCAACTGACTAGTGCAGGAGATTATGTGGATTTCTTCCAACAGGAAATGAGTGTACGAAGACTGCATCAATATCCACCCTATTACTACATCACATTGGTGACAGTATCACATCCTGACTTAATGAAGGCAGTTCATGTGACAGAGAAGATTGTAGCGTATTTACGAGGAAATAGTGGAGAAGGTACAATTATACTCGGACCGTCCGCTTCGCCAATTCCTCGGATAAAAGATAGATATCGATACCAATGCATGATAAAATACAAGCAAGAACCACAAATACATTTTTGGTTGCAAACGGTACTAGAGCAGTATCGTCAAGAATTAAAAAAAGATGGACTGCAAATAGCGATAGATTTTAACCCAACAATTATGATGTAAGCAGGATTTTAACAAAGGGCCTCTTTTGTTCTTTGCTAAAACACCTGTCGGAAAATAGGAGGTAGAGCATGACAAGAATTGTTTTTATGGGGACACCGGACTTTTCGGTTCCGGTTTTACAACAATTGATTAAAGATAACTATGAAGTAGTGGGAGTGGTGACGCAGCCCGACCGTCCTGTTGGGCGGAAGCGGGTGTTAACGCCGCCTCCTGTAAAAGTAGAAGCGACGAAGCATCACATTCCTGTTTTTCAACCGGTAAAAATAAGAGAGACAGAAGCATATGAGGAAATTTTAGCGTTGAATCCTGATTTAATTGTAACAGCAGCTTTTGGACAGATACTGCCAAAGGAAATTTTAGAAGCACCAAAATACGGCTGTATTAACGTGCATGCATCTTTATTGCCAGAATTACGTGGTGGAGCACCAATTCACTATGCAATCATGGAAGGAAAAGAAAAGACCGGTGTTACTATTATGTATATGGTTGAAAAATTGGATGCTGGAGATATGCTGTCAAAAGTAGAAGTTCCAATAGAAGAAAAAGATCATGTAGGAACGATGCATGATAAACTAAGCATTGCCGGTGCGAAGTTATTATCAGAAACAATCCCATCATTATTAGAAGGGAAGTTAACAGCAGTGAAGCAAAATGAATCTGGTGTGACGTTCGCTCCTAATATCAAACGTGAACTAGAAAAAATTGATTGGACAAAAACAGGTGAAGAAATTTATAACCATATTCGTGGCTTACACCCTTGGCCAGTTGCATACACAACGTTAAACAGTGCAGTAATGAAAGTATGGTGGGGGGAGAAACAAGCGGTGGATGGTTCAGCAATCCCAGGTGAAATCATTAGAAAAGAGCGAGACGGCTTGGTCATTGCGACAGGGAATCAAACTGCTATTAAAATTACAGACTTACAGTTGTCCGGTAAAAAAAGGATGACAGGAGAACAGTTTATTAATGGTGCTGGTTCGAATGTAGAATTAGGAACAAAGTTAGGAGAAGTAAATGAGTAAAAAAGTGCGTGAAATAGCTTTGGATATTCTGCTACAAGTGGACAAAGGAGGGGCATATAGCAACCTTCTTCTCCATTCAAATATTGAGAAAAACCATTTGCATAAGAAAGATGCAGGGTTGTTAACTGAAATTGTTTATGGTACCATTCAGCAAGAAGATACAATTGCCTATTTTTTAACTCCTTTTGTAAAAAATCGAAAGAAATTACAGCCGTGGGTGTGGATGCTTCTTTCTATGAGCGTGTACCAAATGGAATTTCTGGATCGAGTGCCCGACCACGCGATTATCAATGAAGCTGTTGAAATTGCGAAAAAACGTGGTCATAAAGGAATTGCATCGTTAGTCAATGGCGTGCTCCGCTCAGTGCAACGGAGTGGAGTGCCTTCCATTATGGATATAAAAGATGATGTGGAGCGCCTTGCAGTTGGGACTAGTCATCCTCTTTGGCTAGTACAAGCGTGGGTAGAGCAATTTGGCTTAGAAGAAACGAGAAAAATTTGTGAAACAAATTTACTCCCGCCAACAGTTACAGCCCGTGTCAATGTGATGAAAACATCTGTTGCTGAAATACGTGAGAAGTATTCTGGTGCAGAACAGGGAACCTTGTCAGAAGATGCTGTTCTGTTTCAAGGTGGTAACATCGCTCATCTGAAAGAATTCAAAGAAGGGTTGCTGTCCATTCAAGATGAAAGTTCCATGTTGGTAGCGCGAGCTTTAGGTGCAGAAGCGGGAGAAACGATTTTAGATAGTTGCGGAGCTCCTGGAGGGAAAACATCCCATATTGCCGAGCGGATGCAGGGAACAGGGAAAGTAGTTTCTTTTGATCTGCATAAGCATAAAGTCAAATTAATCAAGCAGCAAGCAGAACGACTTGGTTTGACAAATGTTGAAGCCAAAGTAGGCGATGCTAGAAAATTACAAGAAGCGTTTCAACAAGAATCTTTTGACCGGGTGCTTGTAGATGCTCCTTGTTCCGGTTTCGGTGTCATCCGAAGAAAGCCGGACATCAAGAAAGAGAAGACAAAAGCAGACATTGAAAACTTAGTGAACATTCAACAGGCAATATTGGATGAAGTAGCCCCGCTAGTAAAAAAAGGCGGGACATTGGTTTACAGCACTTGTACGATTGAGCAAGATGAAAATATCAATGTAGTCTTAAATTTTTTAGAGAAACACCCTGATTTTGAGTGGGATACCACTCTGAAAGAGCGACTGCCAGAACAAACACACTCCTATATAAAAGAAGGAAGCCTACAAATCTTGCCACATTACTTTTTGACAGATGGATTTTATATCGCGTGTTTGAAAAGGAAAGCGTAGGCGTAAGTTTTAAGTAATGGTTAAAACCCAACCATTACTTAAAACTTAGAAGAACAAAAATCATAATAACTATTCATTGTTGTTGAAAATGTTATGTGATTATCCTGTTAAATAATGAAAGAAGGAAAATGAATGGTAAAGATACATGTACCAACTGATAAAAAAACGTCTATTTACTCTTTGGAGTTGCATACATTAGAAAGTTGGCTCAAGGAGAATAGTGAACCTAAATTCCGTGCCAAGCAAATTTTTGATTGGCTCTATGTAAAACGGGTAACAACATTTGAGGAAATGAAA
>DAIDKD010000116.1 GCA_027451065.1 Bacillaceae bacterium
TACTCATGTGTTTTTCTATTAGCAATGTTTCCAAACAGTATAGACTACCAATGTGCACTCTATGTGAACTGTAAATGAACAATGTTACGAAGATGCAACTCCCTTCCCAAAAGCAGGGATTGTTGCCCATTTTGGAATATTATTGCTAATTTTTCCAACAACTAATGTCATATCATCTTCAACAAACTCTTTTGTTCGAATCACCTCCTCTAGTAAAATATCCGCTACTTCCTGAGGATCATTGGTATGAAGTTCTCTAATTTTTCTCTTCATCCACATTTCATGATTTTCCACATATTCTGCTCCTTCATATACTCCATCTGTCATCATGATTAACAAGTCACCTGATTTTAATTCTGCTTCTATGACGTCTATATCAAAGTCTTGGATAATTCCTATCGGAAGATTGCTTCCTTCTATTTTGATTACTTGATCTCCACGTTTAATAAAACTTGGTGATGAGCCTATTTTCAAAAATTTTGCTGTTGCATCCTGCAAATCTACCATCACCAAATCCAATGTTGCATAAATTTCATCTGTCGTGCGTAAAGATAAAATGGAATTAATCGATTTAATGGCAATTGTTTCCTCTATTCCAGATTGAAGGATTTTTTGTAGTAATTTCAATGTCTCCGCACTCTCTGCATGTGCTCGCTCTCCATTTCCCATACCGTCACTAATGGCCAAAGCGTGCTTCCCTACTCCTAACTCCATTGTAGTATTGCTGTCTCCCGAAAGAAACCCTCCTCCTCTAGCTATAGTGGCAATTCCTGTATGAATTGTATACTTTTTTGCAGAACCGAAAGAAGCTATACAAAAATCTGTTACCCCGTCACCATGCTCCTCTTTGTTCACCACAATGGTTTCCTTTAAGATATCCGAAAGCAGCGGTGCAATGATTTTTTCACATTCTCCGCTTCCATTGCAGAATGGCGTACTTATTTCAATATCTATATTTCCTGGCTCTAGGCTATATATATCTGTATAGTTCACTTCGACTCCAAAATCCCTTAATGCTGTAAGAATCTGTTCTTCTTGTAATGCATGATTTGCTTTCTCCTTTTGAATTTCTTTCGCGAAATCTTCCATCACTCTGGAAACTCCTGTTAATTGTTCTGCTACCAGTTTTCTGCTTTCTTGAACTTGCTTCTTGAGACGTTGCTCTGCTTGAAAATATATAAATTCCCTCTCAATTAGGTTCAATACTTGGGAAGATTTATGACAATGTTTATCAAAATCACGAATTAATGTATCATTCTTTTTGATAGTCCCTTTTTCAGTTTCTTTTACAATTTGCTCCATCAGGCTATATGTTTTATCTACATTTGCTATCCAACACTGATCTTTTTTTAGGCATGTTTGACAAGTTTGTTCAGTTACTCTGCTAAGGAATAAATCGATTTCTCGTTGCTCCTGTTCTCCTGTATCCGCTCTTAGATGAGAAAAACTACTTGCTAATGCATCAAAGACATTGGCAAAACGGAGGATTCTTTCGGACGTAATATCTCTGATTTTCCGTAAGTATTGTTGTTGAGCCAATGAATGCTCTGTCGTCCCTGGAATCATTTTGGCAATTCGTTCGATAAAACCCCTCGGTGTGAAGAAAAAAATGATGATGGCAACTCCCGCGGCAAGAAGCGTGTTTTGGATGCTTCCGCTTGTATCACCATATAAGCTAATTAGGCTTGTCCCAACTAATAGTCCAAAACTGACCCCCCATTTCTTTCCTTCCCGCAACAGCCCTCCTAATAACCCAGAAAATGCCAAAAGACTCATTTGAGATATGCTGGCGACATTGGCTAGACTAATAATCAATCCCGTGACAACCCCTACAGTAGCTCCAATGGTTGGACCGGAGCTGTATGCAAAAATTAACAACAAATAATATGCCATCACTGTTTGGATACCGATATTGTATACGATTAAATCATTCGTTCCAGTAATAACGGATGCTACGAAAATAATAAGGCAAACAACTTCTTCCATCTCTAACGTTTTCCTTTTATTATCTGGTAATAAAAGGGGAATACTTTGTAAAAAAATAATAGTAATAACGTAGCTTAACCCTGCTTCAATCAATCCCATCATGACATCATAGGTTGTAAAACCGAGAGTATAGATATATGTCACGAGTAAATGGCTACAAATGACAGAAATAAACATTTGAATTGGGAGGAGTCCGTGTGGCTTTTCAGCAAATTTTGTTAAAATGAGATGTGAGAGTAAGAAGAAAATGATAGAAACAAAAATATAGATAACACTTTGCCAAGAAGAAGTAAATCCTCCTAGTAGAATCGCTAAAAAAGCCAACGCTGTTCTTTCTCTACGTACCATAAATACTACTGCTGCAAAGGGCAAGGCAAATGGGATAATTTCTCCTAATATGTAAGCCCTCCCCAGCAAGAAACCTACAACTAAGATGAGAAAGCTAGAACGGAACAGGACACGCTCCATTTTCCCCCACAAAACCTTGGTTTTGTGAGAAAAAAAAGATTTTGTCCCTTTTAGCATGACAACGTCTGAAGAACTCATTCTATCCCCTCCAATTTCGTTATAATAACTCTACATTTTAGTAGAGTTATTATAACGAAATTGGAGAGAGAAATTTGTCAAAATGACGCAGCATTTCAAATAAATTTTTCGATTTTTTTTGCATATTGAGGAAAAGCCTCAATATGCAAAAAAAGAGAGAAGATGATTATTTCACCTTCTCTCTTTCTCACTATCATAGCGGCGGAGGGGATCGAACCCCCGACCTCACGGGTATGAACCGTACGCTCTAGCCAGCTGAGCTACACCGCCTAAGTAAAACGACAAGTTTAATAATATACGATTCTATTTGATGAGTCAATAGTTTTTGAAAAAAACTATTGACTCATCAAATAGAATGTAGAGATTTGGGGGAGGATTGTACCAAAAAAACAATTCATGATTCACCATATAGAAAGAGTCACCTTAGAAAACTTGGTTCTACAACTTTTCTAAGGTGACTCTTTCGACAGACTATGTGAGAAGAGGCGATTTTCCCCTTCTCACATAGTCTGCAGCTTTATTCTATCTTTTAACAGTAAAAGTTAAGCATCAAGTTACCCGCGGCGTGCTCCACGTCCACCTCTTTTTGATTCTGTGTTACGCTTTAAAGAAGATAAACGTTCTTCGCTGTCTTTTAAAAACTTGTTCATTTGCTGCTCGAATGACTCTGGCTTTGGTGCACGAGTATCGCGATTCGAACGTTGTGGTCTTGATGGACGACTTTCTTTTCTTTCACGTTGTGGTTGTTCTTTCGCCTTCTTAATAGATAAACCAATTTTACCGTCTTTTTCCACATTAATTACCTTTACTTCTACTTCATCTCCGACTTTTAAATGCTCGTTGATGTCTTTTACGTAATTATCTGCAACTTCACTGATGTGAACAAGACCAGTAGCTCCTTCCGGTAACTCTACGAAAGCTCCAAAATTTGTAATACCTGTTACTTTCCCTTGTAACTTGCTGCCTACCTCAATTGCCATAAAAAAAATGCTCCTCCTAATAAATATATTTGTTCTCATTATATATAATACTAAAAACTAGTGTCAATAACACTAGTTTTCATCTGGCATTGAAAAAATAATTTCTCCATCCTTTGAGAAGAAGTACTGTGTACGTGCTATTTTTAATATGTACTCTTCATCATTTAGCAACTCTATTTCTCGTTCTAATTGTGTCTGCCTTGCTTGTAACGCCGTTAATTCCTCACTCAGCGCTTCCTGTTCAGCCTGCCCCTCATTTATTTGGGACCTGTCCTGAAAGTGCACATAGGCAAAGAACGAAGCAGTCATACCAAACAGTATACCTAATAAACTTAAACGTCGCAACAATGCTCTTGTTTTTGCTTGTTGGTAATTAGTTGAAATGACTTCCTTTTCTTGATGGTCCTCTACCGGTTTCACAACATTTCTTTTCGGTACTGCGCTCATTTATTCCCCCTCCTAGCTTTTCTTGTCTAGCTCCAGTGCCTAGCTCGCTGTGGAAAAGATGATTTATTTTTAAGATGCAAAACCACATCTTAAAGAATAAATCCCTATTTCCTTCACGAGCTGAACAAGGCACTTCCGCTTTTCTTATTACTTAAACTTTTTCCGCCATTTTTGAATTACATTATTTATTTTCTTGGTATATTGAAAATATCCTGCATACTTTAGAAAAAGTTGTTGTCCTTTTTTGGGAATATACCTCCATAAAAACAGACCCATCCCTTTTACAATTCCCAATACAGTACTTATTCCCCAAATGATTATTCGATAAATACTTCTCCAAAAGAATAGAGCAATTGCCCATAAAATATTGAAAACCCATAAAATCGGTAACATAAAGAGTACTCGTATACATGTATAAAGAAAATGATATGTCCTTATCAGTAGCTGAATAATCCCCTCTAATACTTTTAAGTATAACAGACGAAGTAAACTTTGATAAGTCGCATACCCACATAAAATAGCGAAAAAAATATAAATTCTTAATTCCGCCTTGTTTACATTCAGTAAAACCCAAAAAAATAGCAGAGAATTGCTGAACCAAAAAAGAATATCCCATAAAATTGTACTTATTCGTTTTCGTCTATGCCGTTTTAAAAAGCGGTGATAGGTATCTAGAGCCGCTCCTAAGTATACCCCCATACCTATCATCGAAAATATTGTATAGAGTTGCACCGACAGTGTCATTTAAACAACTTGCTAAAGAATCCTTTAGCTTTGTCTCCATGATGTTCATCTAAATAAATGATTTCATATATCTTCCCTTTGATTGATACGAGACCACGTTCTACATCTAAATTCTTCATTTGGAGATTTTGTCCTCTAATGTTGAGGAACCCCATTACAGTATCTAGCAAAAACTCTTCACTATCAAAGCTTTCTATTTGTTTGACACCAGTTATATCTAGCAGCCTTCTCCCTTTCATGACCATATCATGTTCTGGAGCAGAACTATGGTTCGTACCAGTATACCCTTGCGTCACAGAAATCCCCCCCTGTAGGCTATATGAGTTAGGCTATTTTCCATTCCTCACATCCCGATTTCCACTTTTCTCTTCCTTACCATAATTATGTAGAGGGGGAGTGTTTTATACGCTTGTCTACAAATTTAACCGAATGTTCAAGGCGCTTCCGCTTTCCTTTATTCAACCTTCTCCTCACAGACAATTGTGTACATTTCTCCTGCTTCCTCTTTTCTAGAGGTTTCTTTTAATTCATTCACCTGAACTGTAATGATTTTCTGCCCGAAGCGAATTTGCATTTCATCACCGACTTTCACATTTGAGCTTGCCTTGGCTACTGTGCCATTAATGGTGATTCTGCCTTGTTCTGCTACTTCTTTTGCTAATGTTCTTCTTTTAATTAACCGAGATACTTTCAAAAATTTATCTAAGCGCATCTTGTTTCTCCTCTCACTTCTGCTTTACTTTCTTCCAGCTCCAGCGGCTAGCTTGCTGTGGAAAAGATGATTTATTTTTAAGGTGCAAAACCATACCTTAAAGAATAAATCCCTATTTCCTTCACAAGCTGAACAAGCCGCTTCCGCTTTACTTTTTACTCTTTTCCTTTTGCTTCGTTCCAAAGTGCGTCTAATTGTTCTAACGACATTTCTGTTAGTTGTTTTCCTTGATGTTTCACCGCCTCTTCTATAAAAGAAAAACGACGTCGGAATTTTTTATTTGTGTCATGAATCGCTAATTCTGGATCAATTTGATAGTAGCGCGCAAGGTTCACAAGGGAGAATAAAATATCACCAAATTCTTTTGCAATCACTTCCTTCCCCTCTGCTTCTCTCAATGCTTCCTGCCATTCCTGGAGCTCTTCGTAAACTTTCTCTAACATAGGTGCTGGCTCTTTCCAATCAAAGCCTACTTTGGCTGCTTGCTTCTGTAGTTGATACGCTCTCATTAATCCCGGCAGACTATTAGGGATATTCGATAAAATAGATTCATATTGTTTCTCTGTTTTTTTTATTTCATCCCAGCTTTGCAATACTTCTTCTGCATTCGTCACAATTTCCGTTCCAAATACGTGGGGATGTCTGCGAATCATTTTTTCATTTAGCGTACCAATGACCTCATCAATATTGAACCACCCTTCATCTTCACCAATTTGCGCATGCAACATGACCTGTAGTAAGACATCACCTAGTTCTTCAATAATATGCTCGTCATCTTCTTCATCAATGGCATCCAATAGTTCGTATGCTTCTTCTATTAAATACTTCTTTAAAGATTGATTTGTTTGCTCTTTATCCCATGGACAGCCATTCGGTCCCCTTAGAGCAGCTATTGTTTGACGCAATGAAGAAAACTCTTGTCTCAGTAGCTTTTCTTCGGCGGGAGGAACATATACACTAGTTAAATTGTTTAAAGTAGATTCACGATCCAATTCATAAATCGGTACCTTTTTCATTTGTTCGCTAGATGAACCAGCAGCGGTAACAATATATACCTCATAATCATAAGGCAAAATCTCCATTAATGCCAATTTAACTTCTGACGCAATATAACCATCATACACTTGGCAAAAAATTAAATGTTGACGAAGCTGTAATTGTTGTAGCTGGAATGATGTTGCATCTACAAATTGAAAACCTTCAATCGGATCGATTCGCAGACTGGTGAACATATCATCTAAAAAACTTTGTCCGCCTTTTATTTCTATCGCTGCCTTTTTCTCAATTAACAATTGCACCGTTCTTTCTGCAACGAGAGGGTGACCGGGAACCCCGTAAACAATATCTTTCTTTGCTCCTTCTTCCATTAACACTTGAGCAATCTCATCATACACGTCCTCAAACCGTTCATGTTTTTCGTAAATCTGATCAAAAGAAGTATATTCCAGCCCTTCTTGAGCTAAAGTAGCAACAACGGGATGCTCTTTTGTCCGTAAAAAAACATGGTCTGTTTCTGTCAATAATCGATATACACCTAGGGGCAACTGGTCTAAATCTCCAGCACCTAGGCCAATTACTTTTATCATATTTTCCTCCTGCGGCTAGCTTTCGCTTTTTTATTTGCCCTTCTTCACTAACATGGCACCGTCTTGCTTTGTAATGACACCGAATAGGATTAGCATACCTACATAAACAGCACCACCTATGAAAACGGCTGTGAGAGCAAAAATACTCTGCTCTGTGCGGGAATTACCAAACCAAGTAAATTGCCCATATGTCAATAGTACCAAAGCCATGAATGCACTAGCTAGTGAAATCCTACCGATTTTTCCATTTTCCATAAATAGATAACCCTTTTTCATATGTAGGTACACAATATTGGCAACAGCTACAAATAGCAGTGCCATAATTGTAGCGATTGCCGCACCCTGTACGTGAAGACGGGGTATCAGTACTATATTGCCAATTAGCTTCCCTACCATTCCTAACAATACAAACAATGCAGGGGCCAGCACTTCTCCAAGGGAATGTAAAATAGAACCTGATGTAATGATAACAGCACTTAAAATAATCGCACCTGCCAGAATTTGCAACGTATTCGTTCCCGCATCATTTGCAAACAGCATAATATTAATCGGGCGGGCAAGAGAGATTAATCCTACCGTTGCTCCTAAGGCAATTACACAACAATATTTAGAAACAATTTGGATATACTTCTTCACTTCTGATACATTTCCTTTGATATTTGCCTCAGTCATGCTAGGAATCAACGCTAATGAAATAGACGTTGCGGCAACTACTCCTAATTGAATAAGGGGAAATCCTCGGTCATACACCCCTTTTGCTGCTTTGGCTGCTGCACTTTCATACCCGCTTCCAATTAAAAGGGAAACAAAAGAAAAAGAATCAACAAACTGAAGCAATACAATGATTAAATTACATAAACAAATTGCTATTCCTTGTATAAACAATGCTTTCGCAATTCTTCTTTTGTTTTCTACTTTTCCAGTGATAAAGAAATGAGTGATATTTTCTTTTTTGAAAAAAGCTATCAATGTCCCTAAGCCTACTATCCCGCCAAGAACAGCGCCTAGCATCGCCCGCGTTCCAATTTCATACATATCATATCCTCTCTGCATGAAAAATAGTGCGATGAGTAGAATCACCCCTACACGAACAGACTGTTCTACTATTTGTGACACTGCCGTCGGAAGCATCTGGGATTTCCCTTGAAAGTATCCACGTAAAAGAGCTATTGCAGGCATCAAGAGAAAGCTAAAAGAAATAGTAGAGATGAGACTTGCTAAACGTACATCTCCCATAAAACCAGCAATAGCATTTGCTCCAAAAAATAAAAACGAAAAAATCCCCAGACCTAATGTGAAAAGGTAAACAAAAGATACTTTTAAGATTCCAGGTATTTCATCCTCTTTTCCTTGGCCAACTTTTTCTGCTATCAGCTTAGATATTACAATTGGAAATCCGTATGTTGCAATCGAAACTCCTATTCCGAAAAAAGGATATATTTGTTGATACACATAATAACCGATATCTCCCACCATATTTTGATAGGGTACCCGATAAATTGCACTTAATATTTTTACTACAAGAGAAGCAGCAGTTAATAATGCCGCCCCTCTCCATACATCTTTTCTCTCCAAAAACTCACGTCCTATATCTCGCAGAGAGCGTCTTGCTCACTAACCTTTTTTCATACTAATATGAACGCTATTATACCACAAAACAGCGAGGTGTGAGAACGAATCACAAACGCTTCATTCTCACACCTCGCTAGTTTGTGAAAACGAACAATCTCGCTATCCCCAGTAGAGTGAAGATTTTTGCAGGTAGTCCGTTTTCCTGTAAGTATGGCTCTTTCCGTATCAATGAGAAAAGTACCCATTGATAAAAGTTTCACTTTGTTGATAAAAACTTTACTTTACTGTTCCATCTGGCGTGCTAAAAAGCTAACAGCCGTATCAACTGCCTTCTTCTCTACTTCTCCAATAACAGCTTCTTTTGAGAAAATAACAATTGCCCCAATTGGGTCCCCACCAGCAATAATCGGTCCCATCACATAAGAGCTTACCGTCTCTTCCTTTCCCTCAACAAATGATACTTCCTTTGTATCTGTCATGAGAAAGGATTGTCTTTCATCCATAACACCTTCAACCAAATTACTGATTGCTTTATTCATATACTCTTTCTTTGAAGCACCAGCAATGGCAATCACATTATCTCGATCACAAATAAGAACTGTGTGTCCCAAGCTGTCATACACTGCATCTACATACTCTTTCGCAAAGTCACTTAACTCGCTGATAGGAGAGTATTTCTTTAGTATCACTTCTCCATCCCTATCCACAAAAATCTCTAAAGGGTCCCCTTCACGTATACGCAAAGTTCTGCGAATTTCTTTCGGAATAACTACTCGACCTAAATCATCAATTCGTCGAACGATTCCAGTTGCTTTCATCATGGTGCCTCGCTTTCTCCAATAGGTCAAGATGTCTGCAAAGGGGAAAACCTCCCCTTTGCAGACATCTTGCCGAAAGAGCTAACTACGATAATTTCTGTAAAGTCAAGTTTTCTAAGTTGGCTCTTTCTGTTGTATAGGGCATTATGTATTTTTCGGATAGCCCCAACATCCCGTTGAAACGTACAATCAGA
>DAIDKD010000117.1 GCA_027451065.1 Bacillaceae bacterium
TCTTCATATTTTCTTCTGAATCATTAGGTACTATTGGTCTTGTTTCTGCATAACCAATAGCTGTCATTTGTGATGCTTCAATATCAAACCTATTAACTAGGTAGTGGACAATATTAATTGAGCGACTCGCTGACAATTCCCAATTAGAAGGAAATTCAGCTGTAGAGATTGAGCGACTATCTGTGTGCCCTTCCACAAGAATTTGACCATCCATCTCTGAAAAGAAATGCCCTAATTGATAGATAATTCCCTCCGCTTCAGATTTAATTCTTGCATCTCCACTATCAAAAAGCACATCGTCTACCAAGATAATCTCTACATTGTCATCATGAAGTGTTGTAGCTATTTTGTCTTCTAGATGTTGTTCTTTAATATACGCCTGTAATGCATGAAATAAATCCTCTAAATTATCTAAAGTACTTTCCTCAGAGCTGTCATCACCCTTTAACTGTTCTTCTTCTCCCATTGGAACCTGTGTCCCTGATACAGCTAGCTGTATGTAATCACCAACATCCGTTTTACTAGTCCCACCTGCAACAGCTGCATTAAAGGATTCTATTAATTCATAAAACTTCACTGTATCTGTTGTTGAAGAGGCAAATAACAATACAAAAAATGCAAATAGTAGTGTTACCAAATCTGCAAAGGTCGCCATGAAATCCGCTCCCTTCGGCTCCTCCTTCTTTCTTTTAGCCAATTTCCCACCTCATTTCCCTATCTAATTAGCTTAAGCGACTTCCTTACTCACTACTTCAACCTCCGCTTCTTTGCTTTTCTTTTTCTCCTTCTTTTTTGTTTTTTTCGGAATATAAGATTCTAATTTTATTTTTAATTTTGATGGTGTTGGATTTTGCTGTAATTCGCAAACAGCATCAATAATAAATACTTTTTCATTATAAAACATATCAATGCTACGGCTAATCTTATTCATAATAGGGGAAGCAATAAGGTTAGCAATCAACGAACCATAAAAGGTTGTAATCATCGCTACTGCCATTGATGGTCCAAGGGTACTTACATCTTCTAGATTTCCTAGCATGATTACCAAACCTATTAACGTCCCTATCATCCCGAACCCCGGACCTAACTCAGCCATTTTCGAATAAAACGCTGTTGCTGTACTCATTTGCTCAACTTCCACATCTAATTCATTTGTCATCACTGCTTTTATCTCTTCTTCACTGGAACCTGAAAGAATCATCACAATCCCTTTCTTGATAAAAGAGTCATCTATTTCTTCTAAGTCTTCTTCTAAAGAAAGAAAGCCATTTTTCTTTGCTTTTTTCGAAAATTCTACAAACATCTCTGTCAAATCTTCTAAATTTTCTTGCTTTCTATTAATAATGGTATTCCCAGCTTTTAAGGAGAAAAAGATTTCTTCGCTCCTAAATGAAATTAATAAAGCAGCTATTACCCCTCCTACCACAATTAGTAGTGATGGTCCATCAAAAAAGCTTGTCACACCACTGAATTGCCAATCTGCACTTATGAGCATAGAAATAATAATCAAAGCTATACCTAATAACATTCCAAAAGGTGTCAGTATATCAAAGCCACCTTTTTTCTTTTGTTCTTTTTCTTCTGCCATGTCATACAACAGCTCCTTTCTGAATGAAAGATTATTACATTATCCCAACATCTTTTTGTTTTTTAAAAATACTTTTCTAAACTAATATTCTAAGATAACTATTTTAGTATATCATTTTTCGTGAAAATCACAAGGGAAAATTGACACTTTACAGTAAAAGATAGCAAAAAAATCCTTCCACACAGTAAAGCGCGGAAGGATGTATAAGCTGTGTATATTATTGTAATAACTGAGAAATCATTTGTGGAGTTTGGTTTGCTTGAGATAACATACTGATAGATGTTTCAGTAAGAATTTTCGCTCTTGTCATTTCAGACATTTCAGCTGCCATGTCAGCATCTGCAATACGAGATGCTGCTTGTTCAGTGTTGATTTTTTGATTGTTTAAATTAGCTACGTTGAATTCCAAACGATTATAAGCAGCACCTTGTGTTGCACGAGCAGACGCTATGCTATCAATCGCAGTATCTAATTCATCAATTGCACTCTCTGCAGCAGTATTCGTTTTAATATCCGTAAGAGCTGATGTTAAATCCGTTAAATCTGTCAATGTAATTGAAATTGTTGAGCTGTCATTTGCTGTTGCATCTGTTCGATCAGATGCTTGGATTTTAATCTCAGTTCCTGACTTCCCATTCAACAAGTCAATCCCATTGAAATTTGTTTGTTCTACAATACGTTCAACTTCCAATTTCAACTGTTGAAATTCATCATCGTAAAGGCCTCTATCAGTCGGATTCACCGTTCCATTAGTTGATGCTAACGAAAGCTCACGCATGCGGGTTAAAATGCTATTAATTGAATCCATTGCTGACTCAGCTGTTTCAATTAAAGAAAGTCCATCAGAAGAGTTTCTTGATGCAATTTCTAAACCAGAAGCCTTTACATTCATACGAGTTGTAATCGCTAATCCAGCTGCATCGTCTGCCGCTGAGTTAATGCGACTACCAGATGATAAGCGATTCATCGCTTTACTCTGTGCCTCTTGATTTACACGTAAGTTTTCTTGGGTTTTCTGACTAACAATGTTCGTGTTGATTCTCATTTCTAGTTCCTCCTAAGATTATATTAGTATATTATATTAATATATAACATACTAATTGTATTCATTTTTTCAACACACGTCAATATTTTTTAAATTTTTTTAAGTAATACAAAAGTGATTTTTAAATAAAGAATCACAAATCCGCTAACAAACTCCATCGTCTATTCGTTTTTTCATTTATCCTCAAGATTTCCCTTATTTTACTTGACATAACATTACTTAGTATCAATGAAGACATTCTCTTTATCCCTCTTTCTTATAGTAATAAACTATCTAACACTTTTACTAACTGCTGGATTTCCGGTTTGCTTACTTGGGCATCCATTCCAACGCTTTCACCTTTATGGCGTAAATCAGCTGTAATCAAAGAAGAGAAGATAACAACTGGCAACTTTGAAGTGGTAGGATTATCTTTCAAAGTTTTTGTTAAATGATACCCATCCATTTTAGGCATCTCTAAATCTGTAATGAGTAAATCTACAAAACGGTACATCCCTTCCCCGTGCTCTTCCGCCAAATGTAACACATGTTCTAATGCTTCTTGACCGTTATGGAAAAACTGAATTCTTCCATATCCTGCGTCTCCTAAAATCTCTCCTAGCAATTGACGCAATACAGCAGAATCTTCCGCCACATAGATGGTCTTCTCTCCTCTTTCTGTCTTCATTCCCTCAGATGTTCCAATCTCACTTACATGAAAACTTGTTTTATCTGTAATATCATACACGATTTTCTCATAATCTAAGAGCAAAATAACTTTATCATCCATTTTAATAACACCAGTTGTCGTTTCTTCTAATCCCATTGATAAAGAAGCTGGCTCACCAATTTGATCCCAAGAAATACGTTGAATGCGTTGGACTTCATCCACCCGAAATGCTACTTTCATCTTATTTAACTCTGAAATAATAAGTTTCGTCTCTTCTAACGGATGTGTTGTCGGGAGATTCAGTGCCGTTGCCAAACTAATAACAGGTAATATTTCACCGCGGACTTGCACAACCCCTTCTACAGATGAGTGTGATTCTGGTACTGGCGTAACAGGAAGAGGATTGATAATTTCCTTTACCTTTAGCACATTGATACTAAAAAGATTATTCCCCACATGATAAGTTACAATCTCCAACTCGTTTGTTCCACTTTCCAATAGAATTCCTGAACTAGTTGTCATTATCCTTTCATTCCTTTCAGTTTTTCACTTTATTCATCCAGTACTACCCTTATCTTATTTTCAAAACCTTGCTTTGATTTTAGTAGATCATCTTTGGGAAGTTCGTAAATCACCGCTTCAACCCCTTGCTCTCTTGCCACATCTATCGGAATAACTGTGGTAACCTTGTCACCATTGTACATACAAAAAACCATATCAATCACAGGAAAGATTTCTTTTAAATATTCTTTATACTTTGATTTATAAACTCCTATGTCACGATGTTCAAAAGAACACACCTCTGTTCCAAGTGACTGCAAATAGCTGATAATTTCTTGATAAACAAGCGGTAAGCAATCTAGCGGATGAAGGGTAATAAGATGTAAATTCTTCGCGTATGCTTCATTTTCCATAAAAAATCGTAGTACTTCATTTTCTAATGATTTATGGCATAAAACATATATATTATGCAATGGAGCATACTTATGTAAACATTCCTCAACCTCTTGCTTGTCAAAGGTAGTTAAGTGGTGAGAGCCACAGAAAAAGATATTCATGATTATTTTCTCCTTTCTCCCTTGTCTAACCATTTCTTTTCCCTCTAGTTCCTTTCTAATGTTTCAATATTATTTAACCAAAAAGCTATATCTCTTTCGTCCATTTTTGGAAGCTGAATAAAGAATTCTTTACATTTACTCTGATTTTCAAAAGCTTGGTATCTCCAGTCTATTTCCGGACGCTTTATTCCAATAAAATAGAATTCATGAATTTTCCCTATCCTTACCTTTCTTTCACCAATTTCAAAATCCGGAATTTTTTTGATAGAAAATTGATTGGGCAAATAGCTTCCTAATTTTTCTTCGAGGCTAATGATTTGCTCCGCCAACATTGGTTTATTCATAAAAAATTCCAATGCCATCATATGCTCTCCTCTTGTTCCCAAACAATCATCTCCTTTGGTTATATTTTTTGATAAAAGAATTTATCTGTGACTTTAAACTGATAACTATTAGGAGCAATAATTTGCTCTGAACCGCCAATAAAAAGGATGCCATCTTGCACAAGAGCTTTATTAAACCTTTTATAAATACTGTCCTTTGCCTGTTCTGTAAAATAAATCATGACATTGCGACAAGTAATCAAGTGATAATTAACTCCATATGACTGTAATAGCAAATCATGTTTTTGAAAGCGAACATTTCTCTTATACTTTTCTTTTATCCGATACATACCGTCTACATAATCAAAACAATGAAGTTTCACTTCCTTGGGAACTTCAATCATTGAACGTTCGTGATATATCCCCTTTTTAGCTTTATCCAATATTTGCGAATCAAGGTCGGTTGCAATGATTTCATATTGATGAGATGGCAATAAACCAGATAAAATAATAGAAAGCGTATAAGGCTCTTCTCCTGAAGAACATGCGGCGCTCCATATTTTTATTTTTCCTCTATTCTTCTTGATAACGTAAGGCAATATTTCTTTCTGTAAAATCTCCCATTTCTCTTTGTTTCTAAAAAAATTAGAGACATTAATTGTAATATTCTCAATTAATTCTTCTACCGAATCTGAATCACACTTCATCTTCTGGAACAGTTCTCTGTATGACTCATAGCCTTTTCTTACCATATATGAATCAATACGACGCTGTAATTGACTTTGCTTATAGGAAAATAAGTCGATGCAGTAATGATTTTTCAAATGAGTTAAAAATACTTCATATTCTGTTTGATTCATTCATTGCTCCTGTTTATTTCTATTCAATTAGTGTACCTGATTGATCTTGTACTGTGATGGTTGGTTGTTGCTCATTTGCATATTCAGAATGTTCATAAAATCTTCTCACCGTTTCTTCTAGTGAACGAGCAAACTGCTTATTTGCATTCGTTCGCCCATCACTATTTCCCAATGTAATTTGTATTTTATGCCCAAACATTCCTGCACTCTCCAACGGAATCTCCATTTCCCCATACTGTTCAACCAAGCCTGCTAACAATAAATTAAATTCTCTTTTGGACAGACGTATTTCTTCCCAATCCTCTTCTGTTAATTGTTCAAAAGTTTTCTTCTCTAGAACACTCTCGCTTTGCGACTTACTTTCTTGTTCCCTGCCACATCCTAAGAATAGAAGCAGTACTCCCAAAGTTATCAAAAAGGCTAACTTTCTGCTCATCAGTAGCTCCTCTCAACATAGTTTGTCCCACTTACTACCTAAGCTAGCTTATTTTTCTCATCCTCGCTCTCTGTTTTAAATGTATGTAAATTTTCTTCTAGTTTTCCTACATCTTTCTCAGTTGCATTCATCATATTCACCATCCCATTTACTACGTCAACCTGCTCATTGTTCCTTTGTACTGCTTCTGTTGTCTGGCTAGATATTGCTTCTGAATTCCTTACAATTTCTGATAATGAACTGTTCACTTCTTCTGTTCCTGCTGACATTTCTTCTACTGTTGCAGAGACCTCTTGTACTTGTTCTGTCATTGTAGTAACCTTTTCTACAATACTACTAAATGCATATCCTGCCTGACGAATTATGTCTATTCCTTGTTTCGTTTCTACTTTTCCCTGTTCCATCGCCTCAACAGCCTCTTTTGTATCTTCGTTGATTTCCTGTAACAATACATTGATTTCATTAGCTGACTCTTTTGATTGAGCAGCTAACTTCGATACTTCATCGGCTACAACAGCGAATCCTCTTCCATGCTCTCCGGCTCGTGCTGCCTCTATCGATGCATTTAATGCTAATAAATTGGTTTGTTCCGCTATTGTAGTTATTGCTTTTAATGCATCATCTATCGTTTTGGTTCTCTTTACAAGTCGCCCCACTACATTGGAGGTGTTATCTACCACTTGATTTATTGTTTCCATCTGGCTCACAGACTTTTCAATCACAATATTTCCGTCATATGCTTGAGTTGATGTTTCCGTTGCCAATTCCGCTACTGCCGCGGATGACTCGGCTATTTGATGGATGCCATTGGCAATCCCATCCATAGATACAGAACTTTCTTTTAATCCTGTTACTTGGGTGCCCATATCACTGGCCAATACATTCAAAAATGAATCCATATCTGCAATTGATTTATCAATCTTTCCAGTGCTATTTTTCATGTAAACAAATGAAGAATGAACATTCTTATAGGTACTCTTCACCCCTAGTATCAAAACACTCAGGCTCCCTATCATCTCCCTGAAACTAGTGAACATTTCTCCAAACTCCGCTTTATAATGGGTAGGAATTTCCACTGTTAAATCTCCCTCAGCCATTTGGGACACCCCTCCTTTTATTATATGAATCGGTCCTGTTATCGAACCTATGATAAAGAATGAAATGAGGATGACGATTATCATTATACTAGCAACCAAGATACACATAGATACAATTACCTTACTTGCCAGATTAACCGCGGAATCTGTCATAGAATTTCCATAACTAACAGTAAAATCTACTAACTCATTTACATATTGTTCAATCATATTACTGTACTCTATCGCTTGATTAAATAATGCTTCGGCGTCCTCTCCTCCTACCGCTAACTCTAACGCAGCATTACGGGTATCTCTATACGTTTCTAAATTGGTTAGGAGTTTCTCTAACAATTCTTGACCTTTCTCTGAATTCAAATGTTCTTCAAGGATAGTAATGTTATCAGTATTGTTTGTCTCTGCTAACAACGTGATTTCTTCTTGAATTTCCCGAGTCCTCCCCAAATATACATCCTCTTTCGTAGTAGCAATATCACTGCTGTCTTTTTCTGATGACTCTCGATTTATTTTTTCCTGTAGTACCTTTAAATCATTTACATGAGACCCTCTTATACTTGCTTCAATTAATAAACTTCTTACTTCTGTTAAATTATTTCTAAATTCCTGGGAAGCACTAATAGTCGGTAATACTGAATTATTTAACTCCTTTATATCTTTTGATAACCATTGACTACTGAAAATACTTAACGCAAATAACGTCAAAATACCGAAAATAGCGGAAATAATCAAAGTTAGTAGCCTCGTTTTAATCTTTACTGAATCCAAAATTTTTTTCATTACTTCTCTTCCTCTCAATATATTTTCTAAAAATAAAACCATACATTATTCCAAAGAAATAAACATCGGAAATTTTCATAGAACCAGAAATGTTATAATTCTATTTGTATAGTATTTCAGAATAGTTTATTATATACATAATAAAATGAAACAGAAATTATATCAAGAAAAAATATTTTGGAGTATCAAGGACATCATGAAAAAGTACCTATAGAATAAGCCATTTAGAAAAACGGCTTATTCTATAGGTACTTTTTCGCTTTGTTATTTTGAATGTATATTAAAGAACATCTCAATTCCGTCTGCAAATAAGCGGATTTGCTGCATCCCCTAGTTCTTCTTTTGTTCCAAACTGCATCACTATTTTATCTAATTCAAGAATTTGAATATGCCAATGCCCTTCATACTTTGTTAATAAATCAAGGGATTTGCTAGCCACAGAAAATGAAGCTACTTTACATTCATCACGGCTACCTTCAGTAAGGTTGCGGATGACAATACTCTTCCCACCCTCAACTGTTATCATATATAGCTGACAGTCTTCCATACAGTACCATTCACCTTCTATTTTTTTTAAGAGTGCGGATTTCTCATCCATCATAGTTGACTTATTGTCTATACAGGAAGAGGTGAATGAATAAATATTTTTTTTAATGAATAGATAAGCTTTCACACTAGCTGCTATTGTAAAGAATAATATACTGTAGTTTTTTTTCATTTTCATCCTATTTTCCCTCTCATTCACCAGAATATTTTTTTGGAATATTTTTTTAGAATAATTTTAAAAACGTGTATTTCTCCTTTTTAAGATACTATCTGAAGAAGATAGATCAGTGATACTTACATTTAAATTTCTTTTAAATTGATTAAATTAATTAATTTTTTTAAAAATGAAAACCTATATCAAAAAATAACAAAACGCTAGCGCTTACGATTCTAGTATTTCAGATTTACCCATCTATGTCAATACTTTTTCTTAACTTTTCCCGAAGCACTCTCCAAAAGTTTCTAATCTCCCTTGGTAACATTATGAAGTGTTTTTTAATAATTACATGTTATAAATATCACAGATTGATACATAGAGAAAAGCTAATAACCTACTCAATATAGATTATTAACTCTTTTGTTATCTCTTTTCATAAAACTTCTTTCTCTGCCGATTTCATTTTAAAGAAACTTTTCATTGCATGGAATACATCCGCTTTTTGCTTCAAAATATAGAACCGGAATTTCTCATCATTTATTGACTTATAGGCGGACATAAGGGTACTGTGACGGTTATACTGGTTCACTTCCCCGTACCCAAACATATTGCTTACCTTCATCAATTCCTCGACCAATTTCACACAACGGGCATTATCAGAAGTTAAATTATCTCCATCTGAAAAATGGAAAGAATAAATGTTGTACTGACTCGGTTGATATTGTGTATCAATTAACTCTAACGCCTTTTTATATGCAGATGAACATATCGTTCCTCCACTTTCTCCTTTAGAAAAAAAGTCCTCTTCTGACACTACTTTTGCCTCCGTATGATGAGCAATAAACTCCACACTCACAGTTTCATACTTTGTACGTAAAAACCTAGCCATCCAAAAGAAAAAGCTCCGAGCCATATATTTCTCCCATAATCCCATTGAACCAGATGTATCCATCATTGCCAAAACTACTGCTTTCGACTCTGGTTTTTCAATATCTATCCATGTTCGGAACTTTAAATCTTCCCTATAAATTG
>DAIDKD010000118.1 GCA_027451065.1 Bacillaceae bacterium
AAATAAAAGTGGTACAAGAAAAAGATGAGTGATAAAATAGAAAAAAATATGAATAGAAAGAGTGAAAAGAATGAAAATAGGCTTTTTTGATTCTGGTATCGGAGGATTATCCGTACTACATCAAGCTTTGAAATTTTTACCAAATGAAGATTATTTATTTTATGCTGATACTTTGCACGTTCCATACGGTGAAAAACCGAAAGAAGAAGTAAGAAAATATATTTTTGAAGCTGTTGATTTTATTGCAAATCAAGGGGTGAAGGCTTTGGTTATCGCTTGTAATACTGCCACCAGTATTGCTGTGAAAGACCTTCGCGAAAAGTATGATTTCCCTATTATAGGTATTGAGCCTGCCGTAAAGCCTGCCGTTCTAAACTGCCAAAACAAGCAAAAGAAAGTTTTGGTAATGGCCACCGAGTTGACACTGAAAGAAGAAAAATTCTCTCAGTTGGTGAAAAGTGTAGACAACCAAGATATTGTAGACAGCATACCTATGCCTGGTCTAGTAGAATTGGCAGAGAGATTTGAATTCAGGGAAGAACAGGTAGTTCCTTACCTGAAAAAACAACTTGCTTCCTTTGACTTAGAACAATATGGAACAGTCGTTCTTGGGTGTACTCATTTTCCTTATTTTGAAAGCAGTATTCGAGCATTGTTTTCTGAGGAAGTAAATATTATTTCCGGCAATATGGGCACAGCTAAAAACTTAAAAAATATTCTAGCTTCAATGGGAGAAATCAATGATGGTACTGGAAATATTTCATTTTACCAGTCCGGTGTAAAAGTAGAAGATGAAAAAACACTAGGTTGTTATAAAAAGTTATTAAAATTGTAGATAAGCACACTTACTGCAGGAATTCGACCAAGAATGGCTACTATGGATTTGATAGTTTTCATTCCCAATAATCATACTGGTACTTTTCATGCGAAATTTTAGAGTTTTTTCAATAATTCTGATACAATACAAGGGTTACCGAATCACAATTGAAAGGACTTTATTCGATGAACAATTCAAAACAAGAAAGCTGGCTATCTCGTTTTTTTAAAGGGGTTATTATCGCCTTAGGCTTTATTTTACCAGGTGTTTCTGGTGGAGTGTTGGCCGCAATTCTAGGGATATACGAGCGATTGCTTGGGTTCATGGCCCACTTAACCAAAAATTTCAAAGTAAATTTTCTTTACTTTCTACCTGTTGGCATTGGATTAATCGTCGGAATCGGACTCTTATCAACTCCACTGGAATTCTTGCTTAATCATTACCAAATAATTGTATTATGGGGCTTTGCGGGGGCGATTGTAGGAACACTCCCAGCACTGTATAAAGAATCTACACTGAAAAAGCAGCGTGATAACATCGACTGGATGTGGATGATTGGAACGATGATTATCGGATTCTTTTTCCTGTATTTCATGGATGATATTTTTGGAACAGTACCGGCAACCTTTCTCGGCTTCATCATCGCTGGTGTGTTGATTGCACTCGGGGTATTGGTACCGGGTCTAAGCCCGTCAAACTTATTACTAGTGCTTGGGTTGTTTGATCCCATGTTAAATGGATTCAAGCATTTTGACATTGTCGGTGTTTTCTTACCAATGGGTATCGGTGGTATTGTGGCAATTCTTTTGTTTTCAAAAATGATGGAAAAATTGCTGAAAAACTACCATTCTCGTGTCTATCACTTTATTCTAGGGATTGTCATTGCTAGCACAGTTCTCATCGTTATTCCACCAGTGGCAGATTACAGTGAAGCAACGGTACTAACACTCATTTTTAGTGTGATACTCTTTGTCGCAGGATATATGCTCGGAGTTTGGATGAGCAAGCTTGAAGAGAATTATAAGTAAAAAAATGCTCCGGAAAAGCCCTGCCAAGAAATGTACTAGCTTATACATTCATTGACAGGGCTTTTCGTTTTACATCAAAAAAATACCTGTGCTATGCTATCGGTACTATCCTTGGATTTTTTATCATCTCTTCCAAAACTGCCATTTCTTCACACTTGTTGTCACGGCAACCTCTTGTCTCACCTCCATTTGTTCTCTTATGTACCGTATATTTCGATTCATTTCTTCTGCTTCTCTTCGAATACGTTCTTCTTCTTCCAAATCTCTAGGCTTTAATCCATGTTCTTCCATCAGTTTCATATTTTGTGCTTTCGTTGCTGCTATGTCTTCCGATACTTTCTTTAAAATAGTCTGCTGATTTTCCATTTGCTCCTGAATTTCCATCAATAATCGTGCTTGTAATGGTGTAGCTGAAAAGCCCGATTCCCTAGAATAGTCTTCTGCATTATCAACCTGCACTATTTCAAGGTGGTGATTTTTTGAAAGTAATTCTTCTCCATTAGCCCCATTCATCACTTGTTTTACAGCATTTTTTATTGTTAGCTCCATATCAGCTTTGCGCTGAATAGCTGTACGTAAGAAAGAAATATCATCACTCGTAAACTGTCTATGATTTTGGTTATTCCTCTCGATGAAATAACCTTCCTTCTCTAAGGCTTCAGTGTACGTTCGTAGAGTTGATGGAGGTATTTTCAATACTTCCGAAGCTTCTTTAGCGGTGTATCTTTTGCTCTCCTCTTCCATCGCCACGTCCCCTTTCCCTACTTTTTATGTAATATTCGATACAGGCTCTGAATCCCCTTCAATTAGGTGAAAAAATAAAAAGGTCTCACCGCACCGTATGGAACCTGATAAAATCAAATGTTCCATATGTATTGGTTTGTTTTTTTATTCATTAACTTATTGGTAAATGTCAACAATCTTTCCTACTTCTAGATATTAATTTTTTCATTTCCCAAAACAGCAAGAAAAGCGCAAGAGCCTTGAATAGCCTCAACCAACAAATGTTCTTCAAAGAAAACACAGCGATTGGCTTTAGACAGAGCTGATGTTGCACTTATGCCATGTTCAGTGCATACCTCAATTCGCTTTTTGAGCTAGGTCGTGATACCTTTAGATACTTTACAGTGAGAAGGTTATTTGACGTGTATAGGCTGGGCGCTGGAGCTAGACAAACTTATATTTTCTTTTTTTACAAGAAAAATTCCTTGTAAGCTCATACGCTTCCAAGGAATTTTCTCTTCATTCACTTTATCTCTTATTCGTTTATTACTTTTAAAATCTGTTCTAATTCAAATGTGCGTACAGAGCGTGGTAAGAAACGGCGAATTTCTTCTTCATTATAACCAATTTGCAAACGTTTTTCGTCTACTACGATTGGACGATGTAATATTCCTGGGTGCGCCTCAACAATTGCATACAGCTGTTTAAGGGACAACTCTTCTAAGTCTATATTTAACTCTTGAAAAATTTTTGAACGAGTCGAAATAATCTCTTCCGTCCCTTCTTCAGTTAACTGTAGAATATGTTTGAATTCTTCCAACGAAATAGGTTCTTTAAAAAGATTCCGTTCTCTATATGGAATGTGGTTCTCTTCTAACCATTTTCTTGCTTTTCTACAGGATGTACAGCTTGGTGTGAGGTACAATGTAACCATTCTCTCATTCCTCCACTACTTAGATTTGATGTTATTATCATTATACTAAATAAATTTAAATTATTATAGAGAATTCGTTTGACAAATTCCGACATTTCAAACTATTTTTAAAAAAGAAGTTGGCCTATAAGCTAGAACAGTCTATTGGGCCAACCTCTTTTTTGATGTGGACTCCTCCATTACAAACTGATTATGATACGGTTCAGCATAAAATCCTTTTTGAGAAAGAAGGCTTGCATGTGTTCCTTCTTCAATAATTTCACCTTGACGAAGAACGATGACACGATCTGCATCTAGAATTTTTTTCAACCTATGAGCGATAACAAAGCTAGTTCTTCCAGAGATGACATTATCCATTGCTTTTTGGATTTTACTCTCCGTTACCGTATCAACATTACTAGTTGCTTTTGCCCAACACTGAAAATATTATTTTCGTCACTTACTTCTATGTCGTAACCTTTTTCAAGGGTCATAATGAAATCTCTGTCAACGGCATGTAAAATTGCTGTGTTTAGTAAAGAAATCTCCTGCATAACTGGGAAAAGTAAACCAGAGTATACTTTTCCTTTTTTTGAAATTATTTTGGTCATATTTTGGTCAAGCACATTTTTTGATCAAAATTTCAGCATTTGACCAAAAAAAGAAAAACCCCTAAAGCCTATAGCTTCAAGGGTTCTCCATCTTAATACATCTTCATATATTGGTCTCTTTCCCATTGGTGAACTTGAGTTCTAAACATATCCCATTCAATCTCTTTTGCTTCTAAGAAGTTTTCAAGAATATGCTCACCTAGAGCGTTTGTGATTACTTCGTTGCTTTTCAACAATTCTAGCGCATCTGCTAATGTTGCTGGTAAATCAACGATACCATGTGCTTCACGTTCTTCCTTTGACATCACATAAATATTGCGGTCAATTGGTGCGGGAGGAGTTAGCTTATTTTTAATTCCATCCAATCCTGCTGATAATAATGCAGCCATTGCTAAATATGGATTCGCCGATGGGTCAACACTGCGTACTTCAACACGAGTACTTAGACCACGAGAGGCTGGAATACGAATAAGTGGTGAACGGTTTCGAGCTGACCATGCAACGTAGCAAGGTGCTTCATACCCTGGAACTAAGCGTTTATATGAATTTACAAGTGGATTTGTTACAGCTGTAAAGCTCTGTGCATGCTTGATAGTCCCTGCAATAAACTGTCTCGCTGTCTCACTTAATTGTTGGTCACTTTCTGGATCAAAGAACACATTTTCATTTCCTTTAAACAATGAAAGGTTACAGTGCATACCTGAACCGTTTACTCCAAATAAAGGCTTCGGCATAAATGTCGCATGTAAGCCGTGCTTATGAGCAATTGTTTTTACTACTAATTCAAATGTTTGAATATCATCACATGCTTTCACAGCATCTGCATATTTAAAGTCAATTTCATGTTGTCCAGGAGCTACTTCGTGATGAGATGCTTCGATTTCAAATCCCATTTCTTCTAATTCAAGAACGATATCACGACGACAATTTTCTCCTAAGTCAATTGGAGCTAAGTCAAAGTATCCACCGTTATCATTAAGTTCTAATGTCGGCTCTCCATTCTCATCTAACCTAAATAAGAAAAATTCCGGCTCTGGTCCAACATTAAAAGCAGTGAATCCTAATTCTTCCATTTCTTTCAATACACGTTTTAAATTGTTTCTTGGGTCACCTGCGAAAGGTGTTCCATCTGGATTGTAAATGTCACAAATAAGACGAGCTACTTTTCCTTTTTCAGCAGTCCACGGGAATATTACCCATGTATCTAAATCTGGGAATAGATACATGTCAGACTCTTCAATTCTTACAAATCCTTCAATAGAAGAACCATCAAACATCATTTTGTTGTCTAACGCCTTCTCTAATTGGCTTACAGGAATCTCAACATTCTTAATTGTTCCTAAAATATCTGTGAATTGAAGACGAATATATTTTACATTCTCCTCTTTTGCTAACGTAAAAATATCTTCCTTTGAATACTTTGCCATTTGTGACTCCTCCTCCAAAATACTTTCCATAATATTATATAGAATAAGCCTTTTAGCTTAACTATTATTTGTTACCGAAAAACCTTGACATATCTCCTTGTCGTAAAGAAGTCCGATTTAATCTACCGGCTTGCTGCAACTCCGTCCTTAGTATTTTACGAAGCTCAGCCTCAGATAATGCTGGTTTTTCTTCTTTTTTAAATTCCATAATGATACTGTCTTCTTGTTGTTTCCCGCTGAGCACTTCTTTGATGCCAGCAATGTTCAACCCTTTTTCAAGTAAAGCTTTTATTTCTAATAGTCTATCAACATCATTGAAAGAGTATAACCTTGTTTTTCCTTCGGTTCTCACCGGGTGTACTAAGCCATGCTCCCCGTAGTACCGAATTTGTCTAGCAGTTAACTCTGTCAAAGAAATAACAATCCCTATAGGGAATAATGGTGTAGATCTTCTCGCTTCATTGGTCATTGTCTTTCACCACCTCTTTTTCCCGTTCCTTATATTTACATTTTATTCAATGTTAGATAATTTGTCAATTATATGTTAGGAAATGTAACATGAATAAGCAAAATAGTTTTCGACATTTTATTCGCTTTTTCATCAGTCAAACAGAAAAATTCCAAAAAAACATATTTACATATAAACAAAAAACGAACAATCATAGAGAATCATTTCCCATGATTGTTCGTTCTTATCCCGCATTAACGGGCAGTAAAAGCCCAATTGGTTCAACTAATTTTCACTTTATCTGTGATAAGGAAGACGGTTGTCTCTAGCCTACCTTAAATCCTGTACTCCTTCATTTTATGGTAGAGGGGACTTTCGGCAAATACTTTTCCTATGCATTCATACACTTCTTCATCTTCTAAATATGTCATTGTTAATAAGAGAGTATTTTGTTTGATGCTAGCGAGCAATTTTCCTGCTTGCTGCGGAATATGCACATGATAATCCTTCATTTGACTTGCCATCATCTGCTGAATTTTTTCTTTCACACGGAAAATATCTTCTTCAGAAAAAGCACTTACTGATAAATTTTCATGATTAGGTGACGGTACAAAAGAAGATAATTGCTTATCTTTTTTATTATACAAGACAAGCGTAGGAATTTTTTCTATGCCTAACTCATCTAATAATTTCTTCACTGTGTCTTCGTGAGTTACATAATCTGCATTGGAAGAGTCCACTACATGCAGTAGAAAATCTGCCTCTTTTGCCTCTTCTAGCGTCGAACGGAACGCTGCTACCAAAGAGGTAGGTAAGTCTTGAATAAATCCAACAGTATCAGTCATCAGCACTGTGTATCCTGATGGAAGCTGCATTCTTCTTGTAGTAGGATCAAGTGTAGCAAACAGTAAATCTTCCTCAAAAGCGTTTGCCTCTGTTAATCGATTAAATAGGGTGGATTTCCCTGCATTAGTATATCCCACAATCGATATCTGAAATGCTTGATTTTGTTTACGACGTTTCCGGTAACGTTCCCTGTGTTCAACAATCACAGCTAATTGCCCTTTGATTTCTGTAATGCGACGGCGAATATGACGACGGTCACTTTCTAATTTCGTTTCTCCCGGCCCTCTTGTTCCAATTCCACCACCTAATCTTGACAGGGATTGTCCTTCTCCGACTAAGCGTGGCAAGGCATATTGCAGTTGCGCCAGCTCTACTTGTAGCTTTCCTTCACGAGATTTTGCCCGTTGTGCGAAAATATCCAGTATGAGTTGGGTTCGATCAATAACTCTGGCATCAAAATATGTGGATAAATTATGTATTTGACTAGGGCTTAATTCATTATTAAAAATGATGACATCTGGTTCAAGCTCCTCTGCAAACGCCACTAATTCTTCTAATTTCCCTTTTCCTATGTAAGTTGCCGGGTGAAAAGTAGGTCGCTTTTGAGTAACAGTAAGCACTACTTCTCCTTGAGCTGTTTTTGTTAATGATGCCAATTCTTCTAATGAAAGTTCAAATCTTTCATCCTCGTCAGCCGGCAATTGACAACCAACAAGAATCACTTTTTCTTCCCTATTCTTTTCCAAAAACATTCCTTCTTTCTCTTGTAGAAGTTTCCATACTCTCAAATAGCTATATATCAAAATTGACGGTGTTTGGATTGGTATCATTTTACCAAAGTAATATAGGTTTGAAAAGTTTTTTGTTACTACTAACATATCCAGTTCAATCGTATTTTGCAAAGGTTCAATTCTCACCTCAGTTTAGAAAACACACAACAGAATTTGGAATAATGACAATTGCTGATAACTTACTGAAAGTGACTGGAACCATCCAACCATTTTCAGTAAGGAATGGACAAACAAAAAAATCGCAACGAGAAAAAAATATTTTTTCGTTGCAATTTTTTTATTTTAGAAACTTTTTAGACAACCCAAAGTATTAGTCTAAGACTACGTTTCCGAAGAATACTGTTCCGTTAAAGTCTTGATCGAATCCGCTGATTCCATTTGTACCATTGATAACATTAGGGTAATATAATGGCACTAACGGAGCTTCATCAATTAATAATTGCGTAAGTTCAGCGTAGATTACATCACGATCATCTTGGTCAGCAGTTGTACGTCCTGCTTCTAACAACTCATCAGCACGCTCATTCACAAAAAACGCACGGTTACCAGGATCACCTAGATTAGACGAATGGAACATTGCAAACAAACCATAGTCAGCATCTCCAGTAACAGTAGTCCAGCCTAGTAAGAACATTTCGTGCTCTCCAGCAGCCGTCATTTCAAGGAATGCTCCCCACTCTACTATTTGGATAGTTACATCAATCCCAATTGCTGCTAACTGTGACTGAATTAATTCTGCGATAGTAGCACGGGCTGCACTTCCATCATTTACATAAATCGTTGTGCTGAATCCATCAGCGAAACCAGCTTCTGCGAGTAATTCTCTTGCAGCTTCCACATCATATTCTAAAATGTCTACATCTTGAGTATTTCCTGCTACAGTTGGTGCAAGCATTCCAGTTGCAGCAGTACCTTCTCCTTGAAGAATTCCATCTAAAATATCAACTTTATTAATTGCCATAGAGATAGCTTGACGAACACGAACATCATTGAATGGTTCTCTATCAAGATTAAATCCAAGATACTCTAAACGAGTACTGCTAATACGCTCTAATTCAATATTTTCCATCGCTTCAATTGTTGCCGCGTCAACTGGATCAACATTCGCAGCGTGAGCTTCTCCAGCTTCTAACATTGCCATACGAGTGGAAGCTTCTGGTACTACTTGGAACGTAAGAGAGTCGATTTGTGGCACGGCACCCCAATAGTTCTCGTTTGGTACGAAAACAATTTCTGAACCAGTATTCCAAGAATCTAGTACAAATGCACCAGTACCAATAGGATTTTCACTTACAGTCAATCCTCCGTTCGTTTCTTCTTCAATAGCAGATGGTGCGATAATAGCTGCACCTGTGTGAGCAATATGTGAAGGAAGTGGTGCAAAAGCATATTCTGTTACAAATTCTACTATGTATTCATCAATAACATTTACTTCAGTAACCATATCGAATAGCACTATCATCGGAGAGGCCATTTCAGGATCTAACAAGCGATCAAAGTTAGCTTTTACAGCTTCTGCATTAAATGCTGTTCCATCACTGAAAGTTATGTCTTCACGTAGTTTGAATTCCCATGTAGTTTCGCTAGTTGCTTCAAAGCTTTCAGCAAGCCAAGGTACTACTTCTCCATTTTCACCGTAATTTACCAAACGCTCAAAGATTTGATTGGTAGCGTCTGCTGTAGCTGAATCATTTGATGCTTGAGGGTCTAGTGATGGTGCATCAGCACTAGCAACCCATACAATATCCCCTCCCCCTGCTGCAGCTTCATCATCCGCTCCACCGCTATTTCCACACGCCCCTAGTAATCCAACCGAGACCGTTAGCAGACCTACTGCCAATACATTACGAATTTTAAATTTTTTCATTATATACCCCCAAAATTGTTATTAGCTTTATAGCTTTGTTATATATTAAACTGAAAAAAAAGAATTGTCAAACTTTTATGAAATTATTTTTTT
>DAIDKD010000119.1 GCA_027451065.1 Bacillaceae bacterium
TTCTATTTATGATATAATAGAATGGTTATTCTAATAATAAAGTTGAAGGAAGGGGTTATATGACTAATTTCCATAGCATGACAGTGGGAATGGTAGAAGCACTAGGGGTTATTGGGTTATCACTTCCCAGCTTTCTAGTAGCAGGAAATCTTCTTCAGTACCTTTCCGCAGTAGTTGATATAGCTCTTGTTTGGTTCCTTATCTATAAATTACTTACGGTTATTAAAGGGACGAAAGCAGTACAGTTGGTAAAAGGTATTGTTGTTCTTTTTCTTGTTCAAGGGCTAAGCTATTTTTTTGGATTGCACACATTATATCGTATTATATATGAAATACTAAATTGGGGTGTTTTGGCAGTTATTATTATTTTCCATCCTGAATTACGGCGAGCATTAGAACAGCTAGGTAGAGGAGGAATTTTTTCTCGTACTGGTAGTTATAAAGGTGAGCACGAGGTTCAGGAAGAAGCGATTGTAAAAGCTATTGATTATATGGCTAAGCGTCGCATCGGTGCCTTGATTTCCATTGAAAGGCAAACTGGATTGGAAGAGTACATTGAGACGGGAATTCCAATGTATGCTAAGACAAGTTCCGAACTATTGATAAACATATTTATTCCTAATACACCGCTACATGATGGCGCTTTGATTATGCGAAAAGATGAAATTATTGCAGCAGCATGTTACTTGCCGTTATCAGAAAGCCAGTATATCTCCAAGGAGTTGGGGACGAGACATCGAGCTGCACTAGGGATAAGTGAAGTGACTGATAGTGTGACGATTGTTGTATCAGAAGAAACAGGGAGCATTGCACTTGCAAGAAATGGAAGGTTGCATCATAATCTTTCACCTGAGCAACTTTCCGTACTACTCAAAGAGGCATTTCAAAAAAATGAAAAAGAACCGTCATCTTCATTAGCTTCATTTTGGACAAGGAAGGTGAAACGAAATGAATAAGTTTATGGAAACACGCCTTTTTTTAAAAATTGTATCTTTGGTACTTGCTGCCTCTTTGTACGTAATTGTTGCCACGGACTTTTTTGATTCTCCAAGAACAATTGCTACGATTATTCCTACTGAAACAATACGTGAAGAAACAGTGACAGACGTTCCTGTTGTCGTAAACTATGATAGTGAACGCTATATCATTAGTGGGATTCCAGAAACAGTAGACGTTACTTTTAAAGGGACAAGTAGCCTGTTACAAGTGACTCTCAATAGGGGAGCGTATGAAGTTATTGCGAACCTAGAAGATGTTTCTGAAGGAGAGTACCATGTTACACTTGAAGTGATAAATTTAGATGCTAGTATAGAGTATACGATAGATCCAAAGGAGGTAACAGTTACAGTAGCAGAAAGGGATACTGCAGAGTTTCCAGTGTCTATAGATATACAAGGAATAGATGATTTGCGAGGGGCAGGATATGTTGTGACTGATACATCTTTGGATACGACAACTGCTGAAGTAGTAGGAACGAGAGCGTCAATTGCTCAAATTTCCAGTTTACAGGCAGTTGTAAATGTAGCAGGGAGACAAGAGAGCTTCACCGAAATAGTGGATATTATTGCCTATGATAGTAACGGTGAACGTATGGGTTCCGTCAGTATTACGCCGAACACAACAGAGGCAACTGTAACTATCGTAGAAGTTGGACAATCCGTCATAAGCAAAGAAGTACCTGTTACGATAGAAGCAACAGGAACAGCACCCAGCGGTATTTTTATCTCTAGCATGGAAGCATATCCTGATATTGTAACGATATTTGGAGAGCAAAATACTCTGGATAACATTACCTCAGTAACAGCTAGTGTTCCATTGGAGACTATTACTGAAAATACAGAGGAGGAAAAAGTTTCCCTTACGTTACCTACAAATGTGAGAGCAATATCTCCCTCAATCGTTTCTGTAAAAATAAACTTAGAGGAAGAGGAAACAAGAACTTTTTCCGATGTACCAATTGATAGTAGAAACCTTTCGGATGATTTAGATGTATCGTTTGTAGATTCATCGACAGCGACAGTGACTGTAACAGCAGTTCCATCTATTTTAGATACACTTACGAGTAGTGATATTGCTTTGTTTATTGACTTACATGGTCTTGGTGCAGGAACACAATCTGTTTCCTTACAAGTAGTAGAAGTTGCTAATGCGCGCATTGACACAGGCGATCAACAAGTGAAAGTTGAATTGACAGAAAAAAATGTAGAAGATGCAGCAACGGATGATGGAACGGAGGAAGATGAAGTAACCGATGGTGGAGATTCAGAAGATGAAACAGCAGAAAGCGAAACATTAGAAGATGAAACATCAGGAAACAATGTAACAAATGATACAGAAGAAAATAATTAAGTAAAGTAGACATAGAGGAGAGGAATAAAAATATGGGTAAGTATTTTGGAACAGATGGAGTAAGAGGAGTAGCAAATACAGAATTGACACCTGAATTAGCATTTAAAATTGGACGTTTTGGCGGGTATGTATTAACACAGCATACTTCACACACACCAAAAGTATTAATCGGAAGAGATACTCGTATTTCTGGCCATATGTTAGAAAGTGCATTGGTTGCAGGTCTTTTATCAACTGGTGCAGAAGTGATGCGCTTAGGCGTTATTTCTACACCGGGAGTGGCTTACTTAACGAAAGTATTAGGCGCAGATGCAGGTGTGATGATCTCAGCTTCTCATAACCCAGTAGAAGATAATGGGATTAAATTCTTTGGGGCTGATGGATTTAAGCTTTCAGATGAAGAAGAGTTAGAAATTGAAGCATTGATTGATAGTGAAACAGATGAGTTGCCTCGTCCAATTGGCAAAGACTTAGGCTCCATTGAAGACTACTTTGAAGGTAGACAGAAATACCTTCAATTTTTAAAGACGACAGTGGAAGAGGATTTTGCTGGATTGCACATTGCCTTAGATTGTGCTCACGGCGCAACATCTTCCTTGGCACCTCACTTATTTGCTGACTTAGAGGCGAATATTTCGACAATTGGAACTTCTCCTAATGGATTGAATATTAATGACGGTGTTGGTTCTACTCATCCAGAAGTGTTGGCGAAATTTGTCAAAGAAAAAGGTGCTGATATTGGTCTAGCATTTGATGGCGATGGAGACCGTTTAATTGCTGTTGATGAAAATGGTGAAATCGTTGATGGAGATCAAATCATGTATATTTGTGCAACATACATGAGCCAACAAGGAACGTTGGAGAAAAATACAATTGTTTCAACAGTAATGAGCAATTTAGGATTTCATAAAGCACTAGATAAGGCTGGTATCCAAAGCATCCAAGCAGCAGTTGGTGACCGTTACGTCATGGAAGAAATGCGTAAAGGTGGATTTAACCTTGGCGGAGAGCAATCAGGTCATATTATTTTCTTAGACCACATTACAACTGGCGACGGTATGTTAAGTGCGTTGCAGTTGGTAAATATTATGAAAATAACGAATAAACCATTGTCAGTACTAGCAAATGAAATGAAAAAATTTCCGCAACTATTGGTGAACGTACGTGTAACAGACAAGCAAAAAGCATTGGAAAATGAACGAATCCAAGCAGAAATCAAAGCTGTTGAGGCGGAAATGAATGGAAATGGTCGCGTGCTTGTACGTCCTTCTGGAACAGAGCCGTTAATTCGCGTCATGGCAGAAGCACCGACTCAAGAAGAGTGTGATGCTCATGTTCATCGTATTGTTGAGGTTGTGAAAGAAGAAGTCGGCGCATAGATAATTAGGCAACTTATGTAATAAATATTTATATGCATAGAGGGAACCTATTGTTTCTTCTATGCATATTTTTGAATAAGGGGTGTTATAGAGAAAGTACGAGCACTTTTCACGATGAAGAAAATGATTGACACTCCCTAATAAAAAAAGGTAGAATTGAAATGTCTTTTTTGTTTTCAAGATAGAAGTTTTAGAGAAATGAAAAGCGCCAGAACTGCATGTGGACGGTAGAAGTGCAGTTGACGAGGTGGAGTTTTATCGAAAATTCGGCGGATGACTCCCGATTTTGCTCAAATCGTTAGTTCTTGCACAAATTATCAAGGTGACTTGGTAGACAAAAGGAAGAACATGAGTAAACAAAAGAGACAAAAATGAAAATGATATAATGAGAGGGAGGTGAATCCGTTACAGCGTATTCGTCGCTGCCGATATTTTCACAAAAGATAACGGAACAAGCACCTTCTTTTTAGGTGCCCATGTTTTGAAGTAGCCACGCTTGGATTTTTTTTATGAAGAAAATGATAACAAAGCAAGCTCCCTTATCATCGGTTCAGCACGACGGTGTAACGGAAAAAGTATGTGTGGAATCGTAGGTTATATTGGAGAAGTAAATGCAAAGGAAATTTTATTAAAAGGTTTAGAGAAGTTAGAATACCGAGGTTATGACTCAGCAGGAATTGCCTTGTATGATACAAGTGCACAAGTAGTGAATGTTTTCAAAGAAAAAGGTCGTATTGCAACGCTTCGTGAGAGCATCCCTAGTAATATGGACGGAACAGCGGGAATCGGTCATACAAGATGGGCGACGCACGGAGTACCTAATAAGAGAAATGCCCACCCACACAGAAGTGCAGATGGACGTTTTACTTTGGTTCATAATGGGGTTATCGAAAACTATGAAATTTTAAAGAACCAATATTTTGCAAACCATTCATTTACAAGTGATACAGATACAGAAGTAATTGTTGAGCTGATTGCTCACTTTGTCCAGGAAGGAATGGAAGTAGAAGCGGCGTTTCGTAAAGGATTGAGCCAATTAAAAGGTTCATATGCCATTGCTTTAATAGACAGTGAGAACCCGCAATTGATTTATGTAGCAAAAGCGAAAAGCCCGTTGTTAGTTGGAGTAGGTAATAACTGTAATGTTGTCGCAAGTGATGCGATGGCAATGCTGCAAGTAACAGACCAATTCCTTGAAATAATGGATAAAGAAATTGTTCTTGTCACTCCAAATGATGTGACGATTAAAACATTGCAAGGTGACATTGTTGAGCGTGCACCTTATACAGCTGAAATTGATGCAAGTGATATTGAAAAAGGAACATATCCTCACTTTATGTTAAAAGAAATTGATGAACAACCAGGAGTTATTCGTAATATCATCAGAGAATATCAAGATCAAGATGGAAACATTCTAGTAGATGAAGCAATCCGCAGTGCCATTGCTGATGCAGACAGAATTAATATTATTGCTTGTGGAACGAGCTATCACGCTGGGTTAGTTGGAAAGCAAATGATTGAAAATCTAGCGCAAATTCCAGTAGAGGTACATCTAGCGAGTGAATTTTCTTATAACATGCCATTGTTAACAAAGAAACCATTGTTCTTGTTTATTTCTCAATCAGGAGAAACAGCAGATAGCAGAGCAGTACTTGTTCGTGTGAAAGAGCTAGGCTACCCAGCGTTAACATTAACAAACGTATCAGGTTCAACCATTTCTCGTGAAGCGGATTATACAATGCTATTGCATGCTGGTCCAGAAATTGCTGTAGCATCAACAAAAGCTTACACAGCTCAAATTGCTGTACTTGCTATACTGGCAGTAGATAGCGCAAGAGGAAAAGGAATGAACCCAAGCTTTGACTTAGCAAGAGAATTAGGACTAGTAGCTAATGCAATGGACGTTCTATGTCATGCAAAAGAGGATTTCGAAGCAATTGCCACTGAATTCCTAGCAACAACACGCAATGCTTTCTTCATCGGTCGCTCTGTTGACTACTATGTAGTACTAGAAGCAGCGTTAAAACTAAAAGAAATTTCTTACATCCAAGCAGAAGGATTTGCTGGTGGAGAATTAAAGCACGGAACAATCGCCTTAATTGAAGAAGGAACACCAGTAGTAGCACTATCAACACAAGAGGGAACAAACTTGAACATTCGCGGGAATGTAAAGGAAGTTGTTGCCCGTGGAGCAAACGCATGTGTCATTGCCTCAAAAGGATTGGAGATGGACGGAGACCGTTTCATCATACCAAGGGTCCATGAATTATTCACACCTTTGGCTTCCATCGTTCCAATGCAATTAATTGCTTACTATGCCGCACTGCACCGTGGTTGTGACGTTGATAAGCCGAGAAACTTGGCGAAGTCAGTTACGGTAGAGTAGGGAGAATGAGCTAGAAGGTTTTTGTGAAATGACAACAAAGTCGGGAACTGAAAAATATTTTTTAAAGCTCGATTCTGCTGAATCGAGCTTTTTTTACAGGATCTGTCAAATTTGGGTGTTGATAATTGTATCAGGATTCCTACCCAGAGTTGAAATAAGAAAGCTCATTGATAATGAGTTGTGCAATAAACAACAATCTATTATTTGAACAGTGATTGTACTTTTAAAGCAACTTCCATCGGTCTAACATCAATAGATGATAAACTTTCTAAGTCTACCCACATTGGTGTGTATGTACCCTTGTTCCTGTTTAAATCTGTGTGCTCTTCTCCTTGCCCAGTTCCAAAGATTCCTTTCACTATTTCTGCAATGAAAAAGTATTGGGTTCCATTATATTCCATTTTGTGTATACATTCGTTCACCTTAATTTCGACTCCTAATTCTTCCATTGCTTCTCTTTTTGCCCCATTTTCAGGCGTTTCATCCTTTTCAATTCCACCACCAGGAAAAACATAATAGACAGCCTCCCCATTGATTCTTTTAATCAATCCAACTTTTTTATTTTCTATAAGCACTACTCTACTTCTACTTTGCATGACACCTTCCCTCTCTCACAAAAAATCTTATGACTAATCATATATTACTTCAAAAAATTTATAAAGTGATATAATTCATAAGGGATAATCATCATTAAATTGAAAATGTTTTATAAGGGGGGGAAACATACATGGAAGTACGACTTATGGACTTTAGTGTAGGGATATATCTGTGAAGAACGTTTCAGCGAATAGGGAATAATACTAATTCAAATGGTGATTTTTCATCTGAGTCATTGAAAATCCCATCGTATCAAAATATAATAGAAATTGGAAAAAGGAAGTTCCCCAGTCGTGATTTAAATTTCTATTTAGTACGATGATAAATGTGAATATGAAAGGAATCATAGAATGAAGGATATAACTGTAAGACCGATAAGGCCAGAAGAAATTGATAACGTAGCATACTTAATAGCTACCGGGTATGATGATGATATATTTTTCAAGTGGGTTGTTGAAAGCGATGAAGACCGTCACAAAACAGTGACGAATTATTATAAAGCTTATCTTCATGCGAAAGGTTGTGTAGCCCACGTGGCCGAGACTCCTTCTAAGGAGATAGTCGGAGCTTCTGTTTGGCTTCCACATGATGTGGATCAAAGTATTTATGATGACATAGATATGGCAGCAGGTATGTACGCCAGTAGATTTCGAGCGGTTGCTGATAAATCCCACTATAGTGAACCGCCGATGGAGCCTTTCTACCAATTAGTAGGCATTGTCGTGAACAAAGAAGCACAAGGGTTAGGAATAGGTGCCGCATTACTAAAATATCAACTGGACCAACTGGATGTATTAGGAATACCAACTTACCTTGAAGCTAGTACTCCTTATAATGGTAAGGGGATATATGGAAAGTTTGGATATCAACCTGTAGGTGAATTAATGGTATTTAGTAATACTGCTGTGTTGTATCCATTATGGAGGCCAGCACAGAAAAAACAAGCAGTGAGCTTTGGTGGATATAATTGGCAGGTGTTAGAAAGATGTGGTGATCATCTGTTATTATTATCCGAACATGTGATAGAACTTGGGAAATATCATGAGGTATATGAGAAGATAACATGGGAAAACTCCACAATTCGTAAGTATTTAAACGATAGTTTCTATCATAGCTTTACTTCTTCTGAGAAGTCACAAATACTGGAAACGCAAGTGATGAACAACGATAACCCTTGGTTTGTGACTGATAGTGGGCATACTACAACTGATAAGATTTTCTTACTGTCGATTGGAGAGGCAGTAAAGTATTTGGGAGATAGTGGAGAACTGAAAAATCCGAGGAACAAATACTTCATTGATGACAATTTTAATCCTGTTCGCAAAGCAACATTGACAGACAAGTCACCGGCTAGGTGGTTTTTACGAACACCTGGAAACTCATCAAATTTTGTTTCCGTCGTCACTGTAGAAGGGAAGATTTCTGTCACAGGAGACTTTGTCAATCGCTCTAGCTCAGAACTTTTTCAGGTAGGTGTGAGGCCTGCTATGTGGGTAAAAAAGGAAGGGAATGAATAGTAATGGCAAGAGAAAAAAAGACTGCATTTATCTGGGATGAGAGTTATTTTTGGCATAATGCTGGCGACGGCGCGTTGTTTGAGCCGGCAGGGGGCTATATTCAAGAAAATGGCTCTGTGGAAAGCCCGGAAAGTAAGCGCAGAGTGAAAAATTTACTAGAAAGAAGCGGCTTAATGAATCAATTGGTACAAGTGAAGCCACTTCCAGCAACAGAAGAACAACTGCAATACTTTCACACGCAAAGACATGTTGAGGCTGTAAAAGAAATGAGCAAAATTGGTGGCTTAGACTGTGGCGATTCTGCAATAGTAGGGCGAGGCTCATATGAAATAGCCAAACTTGCAACAGGTGGAGCGATACAGGCAGTGAAAACTGTAATAGAGAGTGATACAGTAAATAAAGCCTACGTCTTAACAAGACCTCCAGGACATCATGCAGAGGCAGACCAAGGAATGGGATTTTGTATATTTAATAATGTGGTGATTGCTGCTAAATATGCACAGAAAGAAATGGGACTGAACAAGATTCTGATTCTAGATTGGGATGCGCACCATGGCAACGGGACAGAGGATGCATTTTACGAAGATGACAGTGTCTTATTTATCTCTTTACACCAAGATGGTTTAGAACCTATAGATAGAGGGAAGATAGAGGACACAGGCAAAGGCAAGGGACAAGGCTTTACTGTGAATGTTCCTTTACCGGCTGCTTCTGGTGACGCTGTGTATCAATATGCCTTCGAACAAGTTGTCATTCCAGCAATAGAAAAGTTTGAACCAGAGCTAATACTAGTATCGGCAGGGCAAGATGGAAGTATCTTTGACCCTCTTGCAAGAATGATGCTTTCGGCAGATGGATACAAGTATATGGCGAAAAAGGTGAAAGAGCTGGCTGATAAATATGCCAAAGGACGCATGGTATGTTTACATGAAGGAGGCTATTGTCCAACGTACGTACCTTTTTGTACCCACGCGATTATAGAAGAACTAAGCGGTGTGACGACAGATGTAGAAGATCCTTTCATCTATGCGATGGCAGGGACAACATATCATAAGTTATTGCCTCATCAAAAAGAACAAGTAGATGCGATCAGAGAGTATCATGGATTGTAATATTTTCTAGAAAATGTCTAAAAGGCGGTATTGAAAGAACCAAAAGCATCTCCCGTTTCTCGATTGTGATGATAGAAGGGGGATGCTTTTGTTATTTATACTCGTTTTCTCTTATGTTATGGGTATCGGAAAAATAATCTCCAGTGAAAAAGTTTCATTTATTGTTATTGTTGTTTCAAACTCCACTCCCGTACAAGAAAATCACAAGAACCTTCTGT
>DAIDKD010000120.1 GCA_027451065.1 Bacillaceae bacterium
TATTAAAGTAGGCTGTGAGAATTTGGGGTTTTTCCCCAATTCTCACAGCCTACTGGCATAAATTAAATATAGAAAGGTGAAGGCATGATTATCGAGGTTAGAGGTATAAAAGAAGAAAGGTTTTTTCATCCACTTCAGTTGATAGCAGGGCTCTTCTTTGAGGAAGCACAGGTACTTTCTACGAAAACAGAATGTCCTCAGCTTATAGTAGATTTTAAATTGAGAGTAGGGGAGAGGGCTTTTGTTGAAGGAGCAATTGAAGGGAAAGATATTCAAGCGTCCTGTGAACGCCCGATTGTGCATCTTGCGGACGAAAAAGAAACAAGGAAACAAGTAAAAAATATGCTTTGTTATGTCTTTCTTTCGCTTCTACAACAAACAACAGGGATACAGCAAAAATGGGGGATTCTCACAGGAGTCCGACCAACGAAGCTAATGCATAAAAAACTTCGTGAAGGTATGAGGATAGAAGAAATTCAGAGGGATTTAAAAAATAATTATTTACTATCAGGTGAAAAAATTCAATTAATGGAGCAAATTGTGCAGCACCAGCTAAAAGTGCTACCCGATTTATATCAGTTAAAGAATGAAGTAAGTATTTATATCGGTATTCCGTTTTGTCCAACAAAATGCGCCTACTGTACATTTCCTGCCTATGCCATTCATGTGAAAAAATCATTAGTAGATGGATTTTTAGAAGGTCTTCACCAAGAAATCAAGGAAATTGGACAGGTGCTCAAGGAGAAAGGAATTCGGATTACTACTGTATATTTTGGTGGTGGCACACCGACCAGTATTAGTGCAGAGCAGATGGACGCATTATATGAGCAAATGTATCGATATTTTCCAAATATGGATGAAATTCGGGAAGTCACTGTAGAAGCAGGGAGACCAGATACGATTACCGAAGAAAAACTAGCGGTATTAAAAAAGTGGAATATTGACCGTATTAGCGTAAATCCGCAGTCTTATCATCAAGAGACGCTAAAGGCAATAGGTCGTCATCATACAGTCGCTGAAACCATTAATAAATTTCATCTTGCTAAAGAAATGGGAATGAGCAATATTAATATGGATTTAATCATCGGTCTACCCGGTGAAAATCTAGATATTTTCGAAAAAACTTTATTGGAAACAGAGAAGCTAATGCCAGAATCTCTAACAGTTCACACACTATCCTTTAAACGTGCCTCTGAAATGACAAAAAACAAGCAGAAATATCAAGTTGCAAGTAGTGAAGAAGTAGAAGAGATGATGGGTCGTGCAGAACAATGGGCAACAGATCATCATTATCATCCCTATTACTTATACCGCCAAAAAAATATTCTTGGGAATCTAGAAAATGTCGGCTACTCTCAAGAAGGACAAGAGAGTCTTTACAACATTTTAATTATGGAAGAAGTACAGACAATTTTAGGGCTTGGATGTGGAGCTGCTAGTAAATTCATTCACCCGCAAACTGGGAAAATTGAAAGATTTGCTAATCCGAAAGACCCTGCTACCTATAATAATGGATATGAACATTATGTGGAAGAAAAAATAAAGAAAATAGAAGAATTATATTAACATGATTCCTCCCTCAGCATAGCTTAGTTTAGCTGAGGGAGGAGTTGTGTTATTAAGGGGTGATTTTACAGAAAATGTTACAATTATATTAAAACTATTTCAATTGGTGTAGGATTGTATTATCATAGTACTATAAGCTGATAGACTGTTCATTTATTTATTTTTCAAATGGGAAAGGGGATTATAATGGCTCATAAACTGAAGAAAAAGAAAGTGGTAACGCCTGCAAAGGTAGTTGGATTGACGACATTAGCTGTAGTAGGTTCGGGTTTATATGCAAACACAGCCGAAGCATCTACAATCCATACAGTACGAGCGGGAGAGTTCTTACAATTAATCGGTCAACGGCATGGTGTTTCTGTGAATCAACTCCGTCAGTGGAATAATTTACGAACGGATGTACTTCAAATTGGACAAGAATTGATAGTAGCTCAACCAGGGGGCGCGAATACGAATCAGACAGCTGCCACGGGGACAAGAACTGTAACAGCCAGCAGATTAAATGTACGCTCAGGAGCAGGGACAACTCACGGTGTCATCGGAAGCATAGGTAGAAATCAAACAGTGACGGTTACAGGACGAACAGGAAATTGGTACACTATTAACCACAATGGGAGAACGGGATTTATCAGTGCTGACTTTGTAACAGAACAAGCACCTTCACAGAATAATACGAATGTATCGAATAATAATACAACAAATGCAGGTGGAACAACTGGAACTGCAAATTTTAACACGCAAAGTATGATTTCATTCGCAAGACAGTTTGTAGGTGTTCCTTATTTATGGGGAGGAACTACGCCAAGTGGATTCGATTGTAGTGGATTTATTCACTTTGTACTGAATAATAATGGTGTTTCCATAGGTCGAACAAATGTTGCTGGATATTGGAGTCACTCAAGATTTCAAACTGTTTCTAACCCCCAGCCAGGAGACTTTATCTTCTTCCAAAATACTTGGAGAAACGGTCCTTCACATATGGGAATTATGATAAATAATACACAATTTATTCATGCCAGCAGCAGTAGAGGTGTAACAATTAGTGATGTAAACAATACATTTTGGAGACAACATTTCTTAGGATTTAGACGTATACGTTAAATAAGGATATGGTAATTGGCTGAAAACCAATTACCATATCCTTATTTAAATAGAATCAACTTCCCGGTGCTAGAAACGCAGCGGTGTTTTTTTTCGTAGACTTCTTTTTCTTTTAAAAGCTGTATTCCTTTTTCTTTTGCTTCTGTTTCAGACTCCGCTTCAAAAGTTTCATCAATGATTTTTTTGCCGCTTGGTTCAAACGCAGTCAGAGTGAATATAGCCAATATGCTCATCTCCTCTCTTCTTATTTTCTTCTCATTCATAGGAGCCTACTCTTTTTATTCTTCCACTACTTTCTTATTTTTGCAAAAAGAAAGATTGCTTCTATTCCACGGAAAACGCATGAAAAAATTAAAACTGAACTATATGTAGGTGTAGGGAGTGAGGAAAAATCTTCCATCTCCAGATTTTTTGCCATAAGAGATACTTCTTTCACACGATAAAACCATAAAAAAGATCTTCCTACTTATTCAAAAATTTCATCATAACTCCAAGCTGACGCTAGAAACTTTCATGCGTTTGTCGTGACTTCTATCCAGGTAGGATACTTTTTGGAAAGCTACTATGATATAATTTACGTAATTCGAAAGCTAGAGCATTTGAGAAAGGGTGGTGTGATAAGTGAGAGATATTTCATTTATTCATGCAGCAGATTTACATTTAGATAGTCCCTTAAAAGGAATGGAGCATCATATGCCAACGGATATCATCGAGCGTGCTAAAGAAAGCTCTTTCGTATCTTTACATAGAATTGTAGATAAAGCAATTGAAGAGAAGGTTGATTTCGTTTTATTTGCAGGAGATATATATGATAGTGAACATCGAAGCATAAGGGCGCAAATCAAGTTCAGAAAAGAAATGGAACGCTTGAACAAAGAAGGTATTGAAGTGTTTCTTATTCATGGAAACCATGACTTTTTAATGGCGAAAGGTAACCGAATTGACCTGCCAGAAAATGTTCATATATTTGGCAGTGACGTAGAATTTAAAGCTTATCAAGACCATGGGGAAACAATTGCTCACATTTATGGATTCAGCTATGGGCAACGGGCTGTTACTGAGAATTTAACCCCATATTATCAGAAAAAAGAAGGAGTCTTCTATCATATTGGTATGCTTCACGGTAGTGTCGAGCAAAGTGTAGAACATGATACATATGCCCCTTTTCAAATAAGCCAATTACAAGAAAAGGAATTTGACTATTGGGCATTAGGGCATATTCATAAGCGCCAAGAATTGAGCGCAGAGCCGCCGATTATTTATGCCGGTAATATTCAAGGGCGTCACAAGAAAGAATTAGGAGATAAAGGCTGCTATCTTGTTCGTTTATCGAAGTTGGATACAAAATATGAATTTTATCCAACGAATGATATTACATGGAAACAAGTAAATATGTCTTTAACAGGGATAGAAGATACAACAGCCTTTCTAAGAGAGTGTGTCAATCTTTTAGAAAAAGAACGGGAAATGAAAAAAGGGGTTTTCTTAACAGTAATCTTTCAAGGAGAAAGCATCCTCTCCTCTTTATTGAAAGAATATGGAACAATGGAGGAGTTTCTGACAACCTTATTGGACAGTGAAGAGGGACGGGAAGACTTTGTCTGGATCGTCTCGTATAAGGACGAAACCTATGAGAATGCTCAAGTGCGAGAAGAATCTTTTTTAGGAGAAGTGTTGACATTAGCTAAGGAATATAGTGAAATAGATGAACTGCTTGCGCCAATTACAGAAACTGCTTTTTCAAGAAAGATTGGTATGAGTTTTTCGGAGGAAGAGCAGGAAGAAATTCAGAAGGAAGCCGAAGCCTTGTTGCTCCATTTTTTCAGGGAAGCAGGTGAACGATGATGAAAGTAAGAAAAATCAATATTTATGGCTATGGCAAGCTCCAAAGTGTCGAGATTGTTATCTCGCCTGAATTCCAGATATTTTATGGTGAAAATGAAGCGGGGAAAACAACTATTATGTCCTTTTTGCGCCATGTATTATTTGGTTTCCCAACAAAGGTTCAAAGTGAGCGAAGCTATGAACCGAAAACAAGTAGCGCCTACGGAGGAAGCTTGGAAGTGGAAACAGCTGAGCATGGTGTTGTTGTTATTGAACGTATTAAGAAAAGTGCTACAGGAGATGTAACTGTATATTTTGAAGATGGTTCTACTGGCGGAGAGAAAGAGTTAACAGGCTTGTTAGAAGGAATAAACAAGGAATTATACGAAGCAATTTTTTCTTTCAATATTGATGGTTTACAAAAATTATCGCAGCTTCGTGAAGAGAATCTAGGGGATTATTTATTATCTTCTAGCATGACTGGAACGGATGTTGTGAGAAAAGTGGAAGCAAGGCTAGAGAAAGAGCAAGAGGGTTTATATAAACCTTCGGGGAAAAAGCCGCTTATTAATGGGCAAATTCAGGAACTGAGAAGTGTTTATGACAACTATGCAAAGTGGCAAAAGCAGCTAAAGGAATATGATGCTTTGACAGAAGAGAAGGAAGAAGCACTTACAAAATTAGCACAGTTAGAAGAAGAAAGAAAATCCTTACAACAGGACAGCAAAGAAATTCAATTAAAACAAGCTGTGCAACCACTACTTTTAGAGAAGCAAAAATATCAAGCCATTCAAAAGTCATACGAAGATAGCGCAGAGTTCCCAGTTGATGGTATAAAGCGGTTAGATGGGATTATTACCCAGCTACAACCGCTCAAGCTACAGTATGAAGCTTTCCGAGAAGAAGAACCTTCTCCAATCAATCAACAAATGGAGTCTTTAGGAATTACCAATTTACCAAAAATTGAAGTGAATTACGTAGTAAAAGAACAATGTCGTGAATATAGCCAACAATTTCTCGTGTTGCAGGCTCAGAAAGAACAGATAGATCAATTATTTACTGCCAAAAAAGATGTATTGGAGAAAAGTGAACATACAATTGCAACTTTAAAAGACAAACGTCAGAAGGCTCGACCAGATAATCGTTCAGGCAGAAAAGCAACTACCAATGGACTGGAGAAAAGAATAGAACAAATCAGGCAATTCACACCATTTTTCATTTTTGCAAGTCTTATGATGTTTATTGTTGGTATTTTGCTAAGTCAACTTCCTACGATTGTGTCATCCCTTCTACTATTTGTCGCACTAGTATTACTATATATGGTAACCAAACAAGAAAATCAAGAAATGCTGACAGAGGAAGAACGAAAAATTCAGGGAATGCTGGAGTTAGAAGAACTACAACTACGTCAGGCAGAATACGACTATGAGGCTGTTGTCCGGAAGTATGAAGATTGGGAAGGGAGTATGCGTGACCTAGAGAGAAATGTTACCAATTTGAAAAGAAAGATTGGTCTTAGCGGGAATATACCAATTGGGCAACTTTCCTACATAATCGAAAAAATAGAGCAAGCGCAGGCGGAATATAAAAGAACCCAACAGGCAATCAGAAAAAAGCAACAAATTCAGAGGGACATTCAACTTTTACAGGAAGAGTGTATGCAATTGTTTGTGAAAGCAGGTGTTCGGGAAGAAGAAGTCTTCCGTATAAAAGGAGAAAGAAAGCAACAGTACGAGGAGGCACAAAAACAAGTAGTCTTATTAACAGGGCAAGTGCAAAGTATTGCACCTAATGAATTGTTGCAGGAAACAGATTTGCATGAGAACTATGAAATGCTTCTTGAGGAGAAGGAGAAAAGTCTTGTAGCGCAGGCAGCTGAAGAAAGAAGCTTACAAGGATATCTAGCTGAAATACAGGCAAAAATGAAACAAATGGAAGAGGGTTCCACCTACCAGAGTGTTATTTATGACATGGAAATGAAGAAAGCCCACCTGAAAGATTTAATAAAGCGTTGGGGAAGTGTTATATTGGCCAAAGAATTACTAAGAAGAACGAAAGAGATGTACCAAGAGAAACGATTGCCGCAAATATTTCAGCAAGCGGAGAAATATTTTCACTACTTAACAGATGGAGAGTATCATACATTATTTTTACCGAAAGATAATCAAATTCAAGTGGAAAGAAAAGATGGTCAGCGTTTTATGGCCGAGGAATTAAGCCGGGGGACGGCGGAGCAGTTATATCTATCTCTTCGCTTAGCATTGGCAAGTACATATACACGCCATCCATATCCACTTATTTTAGATGACCCGTTGGTGAATTTTGATCAACAACGGGCCAGTCGCGCAATGAAACTACTGGAAGAAATTTCGAAAGAGCGACAGATACTATTTTTCACTTGCCATGAACATTTGGTATCATTAGGGGAAGAAGTAGAGATAGCTCATTTGAGTCAAGATATGGTCAATCGCTAAGAATCGATTCATTAGCATATCTTGCTAGAAAAAAGGAGGATAATGATGGAAAAATTACTGATGCATTATGATATTGGAGAGACAATCACTGGGTTTTTATTCATCAAGTCAGTTACCAAAGGAATCGCCAGCAATGGAAGTGCATTCTTAACTTTGATGTTACAAGACAAAAGTGGAGAAATGGATGCGAAGCTTTGGAGTATTACAAAGAAGGAAGAAGATACATACATGGCAGGGAAAGTTGTGAAGGTGCAAGGGGATATTCATGAGTTTAAGGGAAGAAAACAATTAAAACTTAGTAAAATCCGACTTGCTGGCCCAAACGATGGAATCAATCCGGAAGACTTTGTTGAAACAGCTCCACTATCGAAAGAAACGATGATGGAGCAAGTGCAAACGTATATTTTTGAAATGAAGAATTCTAATATTCAACGGATTACGAGACATTTATTGTCTAAATATCGTGAGGAATTTATGGAATATCCAGCAGCAACAAAAAATCATCATGAATTTGTATCTGGGCTGGCATATCACGTTGTTTCTATGCTGCATTTAGCAAAAGCAATCGCAACATTATATCCAAGCCTAAACAAAGACTTATTATATGCTGGAATTATTTTACATGACTTAGGAAAGGTCATTGAATTATCAGGACCAATGGCAACGACTTATACAGTAAAAGGAAATTTATTAGGGCATATTTCTATTATGGTAACAGAAATAGGTAAAGCAGCGGAGGAGTTAGATATTGACAGTGAAGAAGTGTTGGTTCTGCAACACATTGTTTTAAGTCATCACGGCAAAGCAGAGTGGGGTAGTCCCAAGCCACCATTAATTAGGGAGGCAGAGGTCATTCATTATATTGATAACCTAGATGCAAAAATAAATATGCTTGACAGGGCATTAGAGCATGTAAAACCAGGTGAATATACAGAGCGAGTATTTGCTTTGGAAAACCGCTCATTTTATAAACCAACGTTCTAGAGCGATGATGGAATATTCCAGATAACAAGCCCTTTCCTTCTTAGGACAGGGCTTGTTGTATTCACAGCTATTCTCCTATGGCTATCATCAGTTTGATAATATTCTCTCGTTTCGATTTGTGAGCGTGCTGGTTCAACTGTTCGATGATAATTTTCATCTGCTTTGATTTTTTTCATGCGTTTGTCGTGGCATAAAAGGATATCCACCATCATAGCATAATAGTACAAACCTACATTTAAAGGAGTGGAGAAATGGAGCTATTGCCGTGGTGGGTATACATTGTTGTTGCGGGTATTGTTATTAGTGGCTTTATGGTCATCTTTACAGAGAAGCAAGAGCAGGAAGAGGACAATGAGTTTATTGAACGTGAGGGTGAGAAGTATATTCAGCGGATGAAGAACGAAAAAGAAGAACGATTCAATAACGAGAAAAAGAGTAAAGTCGGCATATAGGGAAAAAAATGAAGCTGTTTGAAAAGGTGGGGATTTCCCATCTTTCAAACAGCTTCATTTTTTTGTTTGGTTATTTGAGATTACTCTTCAGAGCTGTCTTCTTCAGTAGAACTATCTTCTTCAGAACTCTCAAGATCACTAAAGTCAAATAAGCTTTCAAAGGTACTGTCGTTTACTCGGATGTTTGCATCAGCCATAATAGAATTAATGATTTGTTGTGCAGTTCCATCACTGTATTTGTCACTAACGATAGCATCTTTTAATTCTTGAAGTTCCTCATCACTTAATTCATCAACAGTTTGTCCTTCAAGTCTGTCGGTTACTTCAATGATATGCCAACCATGGTCTGATTGAACTGGTTCGCTGATTTCGCCAACTTCTAACGCGCTAGCAGCTTCCCAGAATTCAGGTACAAACCCAGTATTTTCGTTAAAGAATCCAAGGTCTCCACCATTAGCAGCAGAGCCTGGATCGTTAGAGTACTCTTCTGCTAACGCCGCAAAATCTTCGCCGTCTTCTAGCTTCTGAAGTACTTCTTGTGCTGTTTCTTCATCGTCAACTAAAATGTGACGTGCTTCCACTTGTAGTAGAGCAGCCGCTTCTGCTAATTCTTCCTCTGTGATACGTTCTTCGATGGCTCTTTGAACTGCCAGCATTCCTCTTAGTGCCACTTTAAAGTCATCTTCATCTTGATATCCAGCTTGTAGGAGCGCTGCTTCGAAACCATCTCCCAATTGTTCTCTATACCTCTCAAGCTCTGCATTTATTTCAGCGTCAGACACTTCATATCTATCGCTAAACACTTGGAACATCACCATCTGCTGAAGAAGATTGCTAGCGTTAGTTTGAACTTTTAACGCATTGTAAAATTCTTCTACAGTAATCTCTCCAGCATCTGAAGTTACCACTGCATCTTCCATGTTAGTACTGCCACAAGCAGATAATGCAAAAATACTTGTTGCTAATGTTACTGCAAGAAATCCTTTTTTCATTTACTACACCTCTAATTTTTATTATTTTCTGCTACTAGCTTTTTTATCACATACAACATAATATACCACATATTATAACAATTAATAAAGTAAATATTTATTCGGGGTGGAAGGTATGGGA
>DAIDKD010000121.1 GCA_027451065.1 Bacillaceae bacterium
CAACTTCTTCTCCTGTTTCTTTTGAATAAAATATTCCATCTGTATAAATATATTTATCTGTTACAAAGCTTCCATCACGGAACACAACAAATTCTTCTAAATCACTGGCGAAGACATCATGACCAAATTGAATATAGCCGGCATTCTCTACTCCTAATAATGATAGAATCGTTGGACTCACATCAATTTGTCCTACCGCTTTGGAAATTGTTTCTCCCTCTGTTTGACCAGCAAAATGAATAATGAATGGTGTTTTTTGTAATTCAACTTGGTCAGCAGCGGTAATTTCATCAAGTCCTAAAAATTGTGCCATCGCTCTGTTATGATTCTCTGATTGTCCATAATGATCTCCATACATCACAATAACTGTATCTTCATATAGACCAGACTCTTTTAAGTCTGCAATGAAAGCTTCTAATGCCTGATCAAGATAACGTGCTGTTTGGAACCAACGGTCGAAAGAACCATCACCTGAATCGTATGGGTCAATCGTTGCATCTTCTTCACTAATTTCATAAGGATAGTGATTTGTTAGAGTAATAAACTTAGCATAGAAAGGCTGTGGTAAAGACTCTAAGTTCTCCATGGATTGTTCAAAGAAACTAATATCATCTAAGCCCCAGCCGATTGTATTCTCATCTGTTACATCATAGCTGTCTATGGCGAAGAATGTATCATAACCAAGAGAAGAATACATCACATTTCGATTCCAGAAGCTTGCATTGTTTGCATGGAATACGGCTGTTGTATAGCCCTCATTTTTCAAAATTTCCGGTGTAGCTGTGTATTCATTGGTTGAGTGTGTAAAAAACACAGAACCACGGTCTAATGGATGCAAGGAAGTCTCCGTGATAAATTCCGCATCAGAAGTTTTCCCTTGAGCCGTTTGATGATAAGAATTGTCGAAGTAGTAACTTTCTTTAATAAATTGGTTTAGGAACGGTGTTACCTCTTCCCCATTTACTTCAGCACCTATTAACAATGATTGAAATGATTCAAGTGAAATAAGAATGACATTTTTCCCTTCCATTGAACCGGCTAATTCACTATCAGATTGGATTTTGTTTGATTGAACATAGTTCTCAACTTCTGTTAACTCATCACTACTGGCAAATGCTTTCTGACTAGAAGTTTTCAACTGCAATGCAGCGTCATATCCTTGATAGAAATAAAGACCCATATACTTCACTAAATATTCACGGTCAAAAGAACGTGTCAACAGTTCTGGACGGTCCGCTTCTGCAAGCCCTAAGTTTATCATGAAAATTGCTGCTACCATAAGAAAATATAACCCTTTTACTGGAGCCGCTATTTTTTCTGTGCTTACAAAGCTCGGTCTTTTTTTCGCCAACACCCAAATGACAATGATATCAACAATGATAAACAGCATATAAGGTTGCAGTAATGATTTTACACTTGATAGTAGTGAACTTGCATTACTTGTTTGGAACAGAATCGGCAACGTTACAAAATCATCATAAAATCCGTAAAATAAAACATTCCCTCCAAGAATAATTGTCAAAAGGATGTTCATCATAAGAATGATGTAATTACGCTTAGGACCTTTGAAAAACAATGATAACCCGACTAAGAACATAGAAATTGCTAATGGGCTAATAAATAAAATAACTTCCTGAATAAATGATTCTGTCTTTAAATCAAAAGATATCTTCGTTATGATATATGTCTTTATCCATATCCAGACCACCACTAGCAATGGAAAACGAAGATTCGCCATCGATTTTTTTAATGTACTCAACATCTATATTCCTCCTCACCTACACAAATATGATAAAACTACGCAAAATTATTACATCAAATGACTCTGCATAGTTTATCATACATTTTTTTGCATAAATCAACTAGTTTATGAAAATAATTTTCTTTCTACTAAGGTACATGCTTTTTCCCAAACAAAAGAATTATATTACTTTCATGTGTAATTTATGTGAACTTTATTTCCCAGTACTTCCGAACCCGCTACTGCGCTCTCCATCAGCTTGATCATCATCTGCCAAAAGAAATTTTTGAAAAATGCCTTGGCCAATTCTTTCTCCTCTTTCAATAATTACCACACCAGACGAAATGTTCAGCAGCTGAAACATAATATGACCATCATTATCTGGATTATTGTAATAATCACTATCGATAATTCCTGTGCTATTTGCTTTTATCAACCCCTTTTTCAACGGCACTGAAGAACGAACGTATAGTGCTAAATACTCATCCTCTTGCATATAGGCTTTGATACCTGTAGGAACCAATTTTATTTCGTTCGGTTGTAATGTTACTGTTTCTATACTTTCAAAGTCATATCCTGCTGCAAATGTAGTAGAGCGTTTTGGTAAATTGGGTTTTAATTCTTCGAAACCTCTTGCAATTTCAAATCCTCTAGTTTTCATTTTGTTTCAACCTCGATTTCAAGTTTTCTCTTACTTTAGTGTATCATATTTTACATGGAATGATAAGTCATTGCACAAAGACGAGCTGTGAGAATGGTGTAAAACCCACAATTCGCACAGCCCGAAGTTGTTATCAATTTAGCGCCTTATCCCATAGAATTACTTTACCAGCTTTTAATGTTTTTTTCACGTCAATAATCCTCTGATTAGAACTTCCACGAAATTGAAGCTTTAAATCTCTGTTCTCTATTTCAAAACGTCCGTCAACTAAAATATCAATATATGATAGCAATTCTTGTTTGTCCGCAGATTCTTCCATTAATTCTTCCCACCGATAGCCAGTCCACGCCCAAATGTCTTTTGTATCTCCAAATGTAGCTCTTACACGTCGGCTTAATGGAAGGGTAACAATTGTATTTAGAAAAGGTTCCCCTCCTAAAAGAGTAAGCCCTTGAACATAGCTATGGGATAAGTCTGCAATAATCTGGTCTTCTAGTTCTTCTGTGTAGTCAAAGCCGTAGTTGAAGTTCTGAATCTCTTTGTTATAGCAACCTTCACAATTAAACATACAACCACTCACATAAATGCTGCAACGAACGCCTTCACCATCAACAAAATTAAAAGGCTTATAGTCTGCTATTTTCCCTTTCGAAACACAGTTTCCTTGCCATTTACCTATGACTGAGTCTTTCAACCTATACACATCCTACAAATGTTTTACCCGTGCACTTATTTCTTTGTGACGACCTTTTACCATCGGTCGTGCTTGGGGATTTCCTAAATAACCACATGTACGTTTGACTACGTCACAAGATTTCGGATCATCATTTCCGCATTCTGGACATTTAAAACCCTTCTCAGTCGGTTCAAAATCACCGTCATGTCCACACTCATAGCAGTGGTCAATTGGGGTATTTGTCCCAAGATATCCTACTCGATCATAAGCATAATCCCAAACGGTTTCTAATGCAACTGGATTTTGGCGCATATTTGGGTATTCACAATAGTGAATGAATCCGCCAGAGGCATATTTCGGATAATCTTTTTCAAAATCTAATTTTTCAAAAGGTGTTGGATTTTTTCGAACATCATAATGATAGCTGTTTGTATAATACTCTTTATCCGTAATGTTTTCAACAATTCCAAATTTCTCTGTATCCATACGGCAGAAGCGGTCTGTTAAACTTTCACTTGGAGTTGAATAAATACTAAAATGGTAGCCATATTCATTTGACCATTTTTCAGCATTGGCTTTCATTAATTTTAAAATTTCCAATGTGAATGCTTTCGCTTCTGGATTCTGTTCCCAATCACCACCATAAAAGACAGTAGCCACTTCATATAAACCAATATAACCTAATGAAATCGTCGCACGTCGATTTTTAAATAGATTGTCTACCGGCTCACCGTTTTTCAGACGCTCTCCGAATGCACCATGTTTGTATAAAATCGGTGCATTTTGCGGTTTTGCTTCTTTGGTACGATTAATACGATAAATCAATCCGTCTTTCACAATATCAAGACGCTCCATTAATATTTGCCAAAAAGTATCTTTGTCACCTTTTGATTCCATTGCGACACGAGGTAAATTTAGCGTAACTACACCTAAGTTCATTCTGCCCGCATTTACTTCTATTCCATTTTCATCTTTCCATCCTTGTAAAAAGGAGCGACACACGTGATCCACTATTTCTAGTGGCGTGGACTATATCTTCACACTCTTTCTACATTTAACACGAGTGTGCCTTGCGCTTCCGATGGTGTTAATCTCCACCGTACTCTACTTCCCCGATTCGTTAGGGTTTCGATAGTCTCTAGACTTTTTAGCCTCAAATAATCGTCTATGACGGATTATTTGTACTAACTTAGCACTGGATTGCCATATCTCTCGACTTAGGTTCCCCAGTTAGCATAATGATTAACGAGTCATTTCCTACTCGAAGCTACGTGCTCACTACACACCCTCTTAACTAAAGGTTCACAAGGTTTTATATGAGCCATTGACCCATAGGCACCTTAAAGCTGCCAGTTAACTCAACTAACTTATCATACATCAACACATCTGGATACATGCGCTTCGTTGCACAATCAATTGCTAGTTGTTTGATATCATAATTCGGGTCATTTTTTTCTAAATTATGCCCGCGTTTTAATGTGAAAATTAATTTTGGGAAAATCGCTGTGCGCTGTTCTATCCCAATTCCTTTAATGCGAACTTGTAAAATCGCTTTTTGAATTTCACGCTCGATCCAACTCGTTCCTAACCCAAAACCTAGGCTGGTGAAAGGTGTTTGTCCTTGCGATGAATATAATGTATTTATTTCGTATTCTAAACTTTGCATTGCATCATAAATATCTTTTTTCGTCTTTTCCGTTGCATATGCTTTTTGTTTTTCTTCACCTTCAATCCACTCTTTGGCAGTGGCTAGGTGTTTTTCGTAATTGCGCATTGCGAAAGGTGCCAATAACTCGTCCACGCGGTCAGCGCTGCAACCACCATACTGGCTACTTGCTACATTGGCAATAATTTGAGCCATCTGTGCTGTTGCTGTTTGAATAGATTTTGGACTTTCAACTTCTGCATTCCCAATTTGGAAGCCGTTTGTTAACATTTCTTTAAAATCAATCAAGCAGCAATTTGTCATCGGCTGATACGGCTGATAGTCCAAATCATGCATGTGAATCTCGCCTTTTTGATGTGAGTTGGCAACATGCTCTGGCAACATTTGGATACCGATAGATTTTGCAACAATTCCAGCTGTTAAGTCACGTTGAGTATTGAAAGTTTCACTATCCTTATTCGCATTTTCGTTTACTACTGTACGGTCTTTATTGATTAATTTTTTAATACTGAAATTAATATCTGTCGCTTTTTTACGATCAAAGTCCCGCTTTGTACGATAGTTAATATACGCTTGTGCCAAAGCAAATTTATTTTCTGTGATTAGCACATGCTCAACAATATTCTGGATTTCGTAAATTTTAATATCCTGATGAAATCGTGATTGAATTTCCGTAAGAACACTCTTTATAATCTCGTCTATTTCATGTTCCGTTAGCGTCGCTTCTTGTTGATATGCTGCAATTTCATCATTTGCCTTTTTAAGCGCTGCAAATATTTTTTCTTCATCAAAGTTTGTCACACGACCATCACGTTTGATTACTTTTATGTTTACACCATTTACCAAATCAATCACTCTTTGTGTACTTGTTATCATGCTACATCACCCCGTTCTTGAATTAACAAAGAATATTTTACAACATTATCCCTTCTCCTGCAATCAATATTTAGTGCCTTTTTTCAGGTAAAATAAATATTGACACAATATATTGTATCATAGTTTTATTTTATAATCTAGAAAATTCCATTGTCTTCCTCATACACTTGTTCGCCAATCCACGAAGCATAAGGCTTTATCAAAACTGAAATGGAAATCACAAAATGTGCTGTATGTATTTTTTTCCCAACTACATATGGTAGTTTACTTTTTCAAAAAATTATCAGCGGGAGATGAATTTCACTCCGCTGATAATTTTTCAATGTTTCTTATCCTTACCATCTATGGGCTTTTGCATTCGTTTTTAAAACAATGTTATTCTGTGACAACATTGTTTCGCCATTCACCTGCGATTTCGCATGTTTCGGCCGTGTCCAGTTATGGTAAAACTTTTTTGACTGTGGATCTAAATGATTGGATAAGCTCATATAGAATTCACCTCGAAAAGTTCGGATTAAGATACAAGTGATATTCATAGGAATATCACTATTACTATTCGATTTTATTGTACAGTTTATTCATCCATTGTTTTTTTACTTTGCACCTTGAATTAATAATGTTTCAAATATATAATGAGTATGATAACAAAGAAAAACGTAGACAAGGACAAGTAATATAATACTGGAATCCAAAGCGAGCTGGGGATGGTGTGAGCCTAGTGATGAAGTTTATATGAATAACACCTTCGAGTTGCTACCTGAAATTACATATTTGTAAAAGTAGGATTAGCCGCCTTCAGAGCGTTAACTGAACAAGCAGGTCATTTTATGACAAATTGGGTGGTACCGCGGAAATTAACCTTTCGTCCCTTTCTATAGGGGGTGGAGGGTTTTTTGTATATAAATTTTGTAATAGGAGTGAAGATTAATGAAAACTACTTATGTGAAAGACCTATACAGAAACACGGATACATTCGCTAATCAAACAGTTACTGTATCTGGTTGGATTAGAACTATTCGTGATTCAAAGTCATTCGGATTTATTGAACTAAATGATGGAACTTTTTTTAAAAATGTTCAAATCGTTTTTGGCAATGAGCTTGAAAATTTCACTGAAATTGCTAAACTGCCAATTAGCTCAAGCTTAAAAATTGAAGGTACTGTTGTCCCAACACCTGAGATGAAACAGCCTTTTGAAATTAAAGCCACAAAAATCAGCGTGGAAGGAATGTCTAGCCCTGAGTATCCCCTGCAAAAGAAACGCCACTCTTTTGAGTACTTACGAACGATTGCTCATTTAAGACCAAGAACCAACGCATTTAATGCAGTATTCAGAGTGAGATCCTTAGCTTCATATGCAGTACATAAATTCTTCCAAGATAAAGGGTATGTGTATGCACAAACACCGATTATCACAGGAAGTGATGCCGAAGGTGCTGGTGAAATGTTCCATGTGACTACTTTGAATTTAGATAATGTACCGAAGACAGAAAATGGCGAAGTTAATTTCTCCAAAGACTTTTTCAAAAAAGAAACAAGTTTAACCGTAAGTGGTCAGTTGACAGGAGAAGCATTTGCTCTTGCATATCGTAATATTTATACATTCGGCCCTACATTTAGAGCGGAAAATTCAAACACATCAAGACATGCTGCTGAATTCTGGATGATTGAGCCAGAGCTTGCTTTCGCTGAACTTCCAGACTTGATTGAACTGGCAGAAGAATTTGTTAAGTATGTCATTGACTATGTAATGGAAAATGCCCCTGAAGAAATGGCATTCTTTAACCAATTCGTTGACAAAGGGCTTTTTGAAAGATTAGAAAACACTCGTTCGTCAGATTTTGCTTGTGTCACTTATACAGAAGCAATTGAATTATTAGAAAAGGCTGATGTGGAATTTGAATATCCAGTATCTTGGGGAGCGGATTTACAATCTGAGCATGAAAGATACTTATGTGAGGTACTCTATAAGAAACCTGTCTTTGTGACAGACTATCCAAAAGAAATCAAAGCTTTCTATATGAGAAACAATGACGATGGAAAGACAGTTGCAGCCACTGACCTTCTTGTTCCTGGAATTGGCGAATTAATCGGCGGTAGCCAACGTGAAGAACGTGAAGAGCAATTAATCGAAAAAATGAAAGCTTTCAACTTACCAGTAGAAGATTATGGTTGGTACTTAGAATTAAGAAAATATGGAGAAACGAAACACTCTGGATTCGGTCTAGGATTCGAAAGACTTTTAATGTACTTAACTGGAATGACAAATATCAGAGACGTTATCCCATTCCCAAGAACACCAGGTAACGCAGACTTCTAATGAACAAGATATGGCTAAATGGTCAAAAAAGCAACCATTTAGCCATATCTTGAAAAACGGGGTTGTCTGGTTCTTCTTATCTTCAATTGGAATTGACAATCTTTATTTTCCCTGTTAATATATTGATAATGATTATCATTATCGTTTTTAGAAAGGATGTAGACTATGGCAAAGGTTTTAATTGCATATGCAAGTATGTCAGGTAATACAGAAGATATTGCTGATTTAATCAACAAAACTTTAACATCACTTCAACATGACGTTGACATAAAGGAAATCGATCAAATAGATGCAGAAGATATGTTATCTTATGATGGTATTCTCCTTGGAGCATACACATGGGGAGACGGAGAGCTTCCTTATGAAACAGAAGATTTTTATGAAGAAATCGCCGATGTTGATTTAACAAATAAAAAAGTAGGTGCTTTCGGATCAGGAGATACAGAATATCCTCTATTCTGCGAAGCTGTCCCTATTTTCGAAAAAGCATTAGTAAAATCTGGTGCTGAGCTGGTTGTAGAGGGACTAAAAATTGAATTTTCTCCAGAAACTGACGAGGACATTCAACGCTGTACGGACTTTGCGACTGCTTTTTCTAAGAAATTAGGATAGTACAAAAAGGATGAGTACACGAATAAAGTCTACTCATCCTTTTTGTATATGTTTTCTTATTTCCGCTCAGCAATTTCTTCAATGAATAAATAGACATGTATTTCCCTCCAAAAATTTAGTATCTTTAAAATTATACTATACGATAGAAGCAAAACTATATGCAATTGTAACTCATAGAGATTCTTTAGTCTGTATTTCATTTGAGAATTATCAAAACTACTTTTTTATTTACATTTATTATAAATAAATATTGATTTTAATTTACAAGTGATGTATTATTTATTGAAGAGATAATTCTTTTCTTTTTAGAATGATGAATATAAATGAGGTGAACAAAATGCTAGCCACTCAAACAAAAGAAATTTGTCCAACTTGTCAATCTGAAGTAAAAAAATTAAAACATACTATTTTATGTAGATGTACGAAAAAAGTAAGAATGATAAAATTTTAAATCAAAGTGGAATAATATGATGAATATGAACAAATTACATGAAAAAACTGACAATCCTGTAAATCTTCAACGTCATACATAGCAGCACGAAAAGTTTAGGTAATCGTCAGTTTTTTTATTCCGATAAGCCTTCTATTTAACCAATGCATACATTTTCATATCTGTGTTTTTGAATATATAAATACATGCTTCCTTGACAGCTTTTGTTCCAACCCCCATACCCCAGTATCGTTCAGCAATATAATAACCCATTTCAGCGGTACGATGATGAATATTTTCTTTGCGAAAAATTCCGATGCTTCCTATCACTTTATTATCAACAGTAATTGCCCAAGTATATTGCGTATCCTTTTCTGCGTTCAGTGTTCCATGGATAAAATCCTTTGCATCTGCAACGGTGTAAGGATATGGAAGTCCATCTCTCAAGTTATCCTGTATCTTTTTGTTATTTAATGTAACGGAGAGATCTTCAGCATCTGTTATTCTCC
>DAIDKD010000122.1 GCA_027451065.1 Bacillaceae bacterium
GCTTTTTCCCTTCTCCTACAAGGTACGCTTCATCAGCTTTGTATCTATGATACGACCCTGAATCTTCTTTAGAGTATATAGCAACTGTACGAATATCCAACTCTGTACAAGCGCGAAAAACACGAATTGCAATTTCTCCTCGATTAGCAACCAATATCTTTTGAATCTTGTTCATAAGTTCCCTCCTAGTATAAGAAAAAGTAACACGGTTCATAGTAGATAATACCATATTATCACTTCTTTTTGAATACATAAGGAAAGTGCAACACGACAAACGCATGAAAATTCCTAAGTTTTGTGAGCAGTATAAAAGACATTTTTAGAATTAGTGGCCAGCCGAAATTCTTTACCTCGGTTCGCTTGCGGCCTGTTGCCTTAATAGGTGAACTTGGTAGAACCGGAAGATTTTTCCTCAATATTTATAGAAGGTCGTTAGGTCTTTGGTTTTTATGGTGAGTAACATTTTTTCATAAGTTTGTCGTGAAGCGTAAGCAAAAAAGGAAACTTTAAAAGTCCTATGGAACTTCTAAAGTTTCCTTTCTTCAAGTTATTTTACTACAGTCAAGTTTGGCCTTTCTTCCTTTGCTATTTTTTTCGCCATTGTGGACCTTGTATAACGAGCAATATTCATCAATATCCCCATGCCAAACAATGTAGCAGCAATGGAGCTTCCTCCAAAGCTAATAAATGGCAATGGTACTCCAGTCATCGGAATAATCCCTGTAATACCGCCAATATTCACAAAAGTTTGTACAAAAATATAAGAGGAGATTCCTATAGCTAGTAAGCTACCGAATGTATCTGGACATCTTTTTGCAATAATGAGGCTTCGCAGTGCAATAAACGCCAAACCTATAAGAATCACAGAAACACCAAAGAAACCTAGTTCCTCTGCAATAATTGCCATAATATAATCCGTATGCGCTTCAGGAAGTCTGCCATATTTCTGAATACTATTTCCTAAACCAACACCAAAGAAACCACCATTGGTCATTGCCATATAAGCATTAATAGGTTGGTATCCTGTACTGCTTGCAACACTGAAAGGATCATACGCTGCTGTGAAGCGAGCTAATTGATGGGTTTGTAGGATAAAGTTATAAGCAATCACTCCAAGGAAAGCTGCAGCAAGACTTCCTAAAACAAGCACTTTTTTCAACTTTCTCGGTGCCATTCCAACCCCAACCACCATACATCCAACAATTCCAATAATAATTAACCCAGTCCCTAAATCATTCTGTTTATAAACAAGAGCGAAAATGAACAATACGTAAAGTAATGGTGGAAATATCCCTTCCCAAAACCTATTAATAATCGGCTGCCTCGCTGTATATCGTGCTGCTAATACAACAATAATTGCTATTTTAATAAATTCTGTCGGTTGAAATCGAAATCCTCCAATACTAACCCATGCTTGAGCACTATTTGTCGTTTCTCCAATAATCAACACTGCTCCTAGTAGAGTAATAGAGAGTAGCATATTGACACCAAGAAATACTCGTTTCTTCAACATTTGATACGGTAGCAATGAAAAAACGAAAAAAAGCACTGCCCCCAAACCTATTGCAAGCAGTTGCGAAATAAAAAAGGAGTCCTCACTTTGTTCATATCGCATGTCAGCTATTACACTGCTTGAACTGTACACCATGATGACTCCAATTGCACAAAGCATTACAATCGTTATGAACAATTGAAAGTCTAGTGTTTTTATATACCGTTTCATCATTTTATCTACGTCCTTGTTTATTCCTATTCTTACCCTCACAAGCTGAACGAGCCGCTTAAGCTTTTTCTTACTACTGTTCAACAAAAACGACTCGACTAGCTAGTAGAAAAAATATTTTCTTATTGACTATTGCTTTGTCCACGATTAGTGAACGCATCATGAAGTATAGATAGCTCCCTCTCTAATTCTTCAAGCATTTCTTTTCCGACTGCTTTGTCAATCATTCCCAGTCGAACTGCAAAATCGATCTCACGAGATAAACCAAACATATGTGTATCTAGTACCTCTTCATATAGAGGACATCGTGGCATTGTTAAGTGATCTATTTGTACCTTAATTAACTTTAATATTTTGTCTGCATCTGCTTTTAATAAATCGTATGCTTTCTCATTATACTTTGTCATAGTATCTGCCGCCAAAATTAATCCCTCCATTCCTAGACACCTTATCATTTCAATATTATAAGTAGTTGGTTGAAATTGCAAGGATAAATCCTTTCTAATCTTAATAAATTTTACAATAAATCAGCTGCTAGCTGTGCTAGCTGAGAACGTTCTCCTTTCATAAATTTAATATGACCGCTGATAGACTGCTCTTTAAATTTTTCAACAACGTATATTAAACCATTATTATAAGCATCTAAATACGGGTGGTCAATTTGTTCCGGGTCGCCCATTAACACTATTTTACTCCGTTCCCCAACCCTTGTTAAGATTGTTTTCACTTCATGGCGTGTTAAATTTTGTGCTTCATCAATGATGATATATTGCTCTGGAATACTTCTTCCCCGAATATAGGTGAACGCCTCTACTTCAATGGAGCCGATTCCAGACAAAATAGAATCTAATTCTCCAGGCTTTTTTGTGTTGAATAAGTACTCTAAATTATCAAATATAGGCTGCATCCACGGTCTCATTTTTTCTTGTTTTTCTCCTGGCAGATAGCCGATATCTTTTCCTACCGGCACGATAGGCCTAGCAACTAATAATTTTTTATAGATTCCTAAATCCTCTGTTTGAAGCAACCCTGCTGCCAAAGCTAATAACGTTTTTCCTGTCCCCGCCTTGCCAATTAATGTAACAAGAGGGATATCTTCTCTTAACAAAAGTTCCAGTCCCATTATTTGCTGAACATTCCTACCACGGACTCCCCATACTGACTCATTTGAAAATAATAATTTTTTCACCTTTTTTCCTGTAGCATCTACTATGCCCAGAGCGGAACTAGAACTGTTCAATGCATCTTTCATTAACAAAAATTGATTCGGATAAAAAGGATGGTTCGCAATTTCTGAAACAGGTAGCTCCTGCTTTTCATAAAATTTCCCTAATACTTCGGTATTTATGTAACATTCATTAAAACCTGTGTAAATACGCTCCATTTCCACAACTCTATCACTTAAATAGTCTTCCGCCTGTAAACCAAGAACATCAGCTTTCACCCTCACAAGAACATCCTTACTTACCAAAATTACTTGCTTGCCTCCATTTTTTGCTTCTTCTTCCAAAGAAAGATTTTTGGCTACCGCTAATATTCGATTATCATTGGTTTTTTCTACAAATACTTTTTGCAATTGGTGAAAGGAACGATGATTCAATTCTATTCGAAGCTTTCCACCCGTTTCTAAGGGAACACCTTCATGGAGCCTCCCAGTTCTACGAAAACTATCAATTACTTTTGAAACATATCTGGCATTTTTCCCAACTTCATCCATATTTCTTTTCTTAGAGTCAACTTCTTCAAGTACAACAGCTGGGATAATCACATCATTGTCGTCAAAAGAAAAGATAGAATGTGGATCATGAAGTAAAACATTTGTATCCAATACATAAATTTTGTCCAAACCGTCTCCTCCTGACTTTCAACAAAAAGAAGTGTAGTACTTAAATTAGGGACGAATAGCTAATTAATTATATGAATGGTAACCAAAAGATAGTATAGCATTCTCAATTTCCGTTTTTTTTGGTATGATGTTGTTATTATGATGAAAAAGGTTGTGGACTTTTGATGAAAGTAAAATGTATGTTATGTGATTACATAACAAATCTTGATGACAACTCCCCTCAAGCGAAACGGTTACGAAACAGGCCTATCCATACATATACGTGTCCAACTTGCGAAGAAAGAATTACGAAGCGAACGCTAGAAAGATTGGAAACTGGGAAATTTAGATTGTATCGTGATGAGCAAGTAAACGATGATTGGTAAAAAGGGATGGTGTGTGGCCAAAAGACCATACACCATCCCTTTTTATCAAGATAAGAAAAACAAATATTGCCCGTTGTGCTTTTTTCATTCACTTTGCCGTTGTCTCTTTTTTCTTATACTGATGTAACCTAAGCTTATATATAGCTAGTACAATACTTGAAATGGCTAGAACCTCTGTAATTGGAAGAAATACTGCGAAGAATACTAAGATTAGGCAGAAGGCTGCTAACAGAAAGTAAATGATGATATTTTTCCAAAGTTTCAGCTTTTTGGCAAAGCCTAATTTGTAGACGATGATACTGAAAATAACAACGGTAAAATACAAATACCACATACTTAAACCATTATCTTCTCCTACACCGTAGACTCTTGCAAAAAAGCTCATTCGCCCAAATACATCCACAAAAATTCGCCCCCTTATGTTCTCATTTTAACAATGAAGACATAAGCGGGGCGAATTTTTTGCATGAAAAACTAAAATTTGCTACTAATTCTACAGGAAAATGCACATCGATGAACGTGAGAAAAGGAACACTCCAGAATTTCATCGGGAGTGTCCCTTTTCTAGCTAGTCAACAGTAGTTACTGGGTCAAAGACCCATCAACTATTGCTGACTAGCTAGTTTTTTCTTCTTAGCTGCTTTTTCACGTTCGTTTTTATCAAGAATCTTCTTACGTAAACGAATAGATTGTGGCGTTACTTCACAATATTCATCATCGTTTAAGTACTCTAATGATTCTTCTAATGTCATGATACGTGGCTTTTTGATTACTGTTGTTTGGTCTTTCGTTGCAGAGCGGACATTTGTTGCGTGTTTTACTTTCACAATATTTACTGTCAGGTCATTTTCACGTGTATGCTCTCCAACAATCATTCCTTCGTATACTTCTGTACCTGGTTCAACGAAAATAACTCCACGGTCTTCTACTTGCATAATACCATAAGTTGATGCTTTGCCAGACTCCATAGATACAAGTACACCTTGGCGACGTCCACCAACTTGACCAGCTTGAACTGGTTGATAGCTATCAAAGCTGTGGTTCATAATACCGAATCCACGTGTTAATGTTAAAAATTCAGTTGTATAACCGATTAATCCACGAGCAGGTACCATGAAAATTAAGCGAACTTGACCATTACCGTTGTTCACCATATCTAACATTTCACCTTTTCTCGCTCCCATTGATTCCATAATAGAACCTGTATGTTCTTCAGGGATATCAATTTGCACTCGTTCTACCGGTTCACAGCGAACTCCATCTATTTCTTTAATGATTACTTCTGGTTTTGATACTTGCAGTTCATAACCTTCACGACGCATGTTTTCGATTAAGATGGATAAGTGCAACTCTCCACGACCTGAAACAATCCACGCGTCTGGAGAGTCTGTATTCTCAACACGTAAACTTACATCTGTTTGCAATTCATCTAATAATCTTTCTTCAATTTTACGTGATGTGATCCACTTTCCTTCACGACCAGCAAAAGGACTGTTGTTTGTAAGGAATGTCATTTGCAATGTTGGTTCATCAATACGTAATACTGGCAGTGCCTCTTTGTGGTCAGTAGGACATACTGTTTCCCCTACATTAATGTCTTCCATACCAGAAACTGCTACTAAATCACCAGAATATGCTTCTTGAATCTCCTCACGTTTTAATCCGAAAAAGCCAAACATTTTTGTTACACGGAATTCTTTTACAGAGCCGTCAAGCTTCATTAAAGATACTTGTTGCCCAACTTTCATTGTTCCGCGGAATACACGCCCGATTCCGATACGACCAACATAGTCATTGTAATCAAGCATTGCAACTTGATATTGTAACGGCTCGTCACGATTATCAATTGGTGCTGGGATATTTTCAATAATTGTTTCAAAAATATCGTTCATATTTTCTCTTTGTTGACTTGGGTCTGAATCTAAGCTCGCTGTACCATTAATTGCTGAAGCGAAAACAACTGGGAATTCTAATTGCTCCTCATTTGCACCAAGCTCAATAAACAGGTCTAGTACTTCATCTACAACTTCATCAGGACGAGCAAAATCACGGTCAATTTTGTTTACAACAACAATCGGCGTTAATTTTTGCTCCAATGCTTTCTTTAATACGAATCTTGTTTGAGGCATACAACCTTCATAAGCATCGACAACAAGTAGTACACCGTCTACCATTTTCATGATACGTTCTACTTCTCCACCAAAATCAGCATGCCCTGGTGTATCCATAATATTCACGCGAATTCCATTATATTGAACAGCAGTATTTTTTGCCAGAATTGTTATCCCACGCTCTTTTTCTAAGTCATTTGAATCCATCGCTCTTTCATCAACATGTTCATTCGTACGGAAAGTTCCCGACTGATGTAATAATTGATCCACTAACGTTGTTTTCCCATGGTCAACGTGAGCAATAATTGCTATATTTCTTATATCATCTCTTTTTTTCACGATTGTCACTCCTACGTACTTACTTTTTATATACAACTTTCCCATTATAGCACATCTTTTTTCATCTTGCCCAAAAAAAGATGAAAATAAATATGATTTATTCTGCAAATTAACACCTGTGAAGTATTGCAATCGTTATCGATAACAACAAAACCTAAAAGAAGATGACTCCTATACAATATAGAAATCATCTTCTTACTTCTTCGTCCTTTTTTTACGTTCTCTTAACAAAGGTAGCAGTTTATTTCAGCCTTCTCTCACCATTCCCTCTATTTTTTCACTAATTCCTCATTTACTAGCTGCTTTTCCTTTATGACCAAACCCTAATATAGCACCTAATATTGCTAATAATACACCTAATTTCATTGTAATTTTCCCCTCTGATGTCTGTGGTAGCGTATCATTATTATTATCACTATAGATATTAGAATCTCCTTTTTCTATAACAGAATTATTATTTTCTACTTCAGAAGTTTCATCTTCAATATTTAATACATCATCATCAGAATTGGTCCCATTCTCGATTAATTCATCGTCTCCTTCAAGGATATCGACTCCTTCTTCAGTTCCTACATACATGTCATATTCAGGTTCATCTTCTCTATCTGTGGTTTCTGTATCGTCTTCTTCGTTCTCTGGGACTTCTATTTCTTCCTCAGAATCTTTCTCTTCTTCTTCGTTCTCTGGGACCTCTATTTCTTCCTCAGAATCTTCATCTTCTTTTTCTTCGTTCTCCGGGACCTCTATTTCTTCCTCAGAATCTTTCTCTTCTTCTTCTTCGTTCCCCGGGACTTCTATTTCTTCCTCATAACCTTCATATTCTTCCTCTTCATTCTCTGGAATCTCTATCTCATCATCTTCCCCCTCAGGCGTATTGGTGAAATCAAACACGTGATTATTCATTCTGAATCCATGTAACTCATGACCATTTGTCATTACGAAAGAATCAGCAATCAGCATACCGTTAATGGATCCACCACTAGCTTCAACGAAAGCCATCGGCGCAAGAACTGAACCAACAACACCATGAGCGTATATATCAATCAATTCTGCTCTAGGGAAATTCCAAATAATTCTTTCACTAAATTTTCTCAACAGGGCATTTTCATTTGGCATTACTTGACTTGCAGATGTGTTTAGTTGCACTTCATCAACATGTACTGAACCACCAGTGAAATTTACATTGGTTGCATTCGGGAAATTAAAGATGATTAATTCATTCTTACCAAATTCACTTGTGATTTGAGGCGTATTGATTACTATATTTCCTTCATCAACAATATTTACAACAAGTATATCTTCAGGAAAAATTATTGAAGCTGTTTCTAAATTATTGGGAATAAAATCAGTTAAGTTATTTCTAAAACCACTGTAAATGGACCACCCAGTAAAATCAGATACATAAATAGATGCGTTTTCATTCTGTTGTGCATTTGCGAAGACATTGACAGTATTTTTCGTTGAATTACGAGCACTACTGAAAAATCGATCTACAATTCGCGAGCAAGCTAACTTCAACTCCCCATTTATTTGGTGTTCTTGATTACGATATTGTTCATAGTACCTTTCATTCATCACAATAGGTCCATTGAAAACATTTACAAAACTTTCCCAGTTTTCACGACCAATCGTTGCCAGTCCATTTAGCAACAATGTTGGATACCCATTAGGATTTTCATACGAGCCAATTAAAACAGGACTACCACTATATCCCACTCCAATATCAAATTGACCACTAGTCCCTATTTTAGAGTTCCCACCAATAGCCAAAGCACCTTCGATATCTGCTTGTACAGCTTCGAATCTATCAAAAATGATTCCGTTATAGTGCGTGTACTCTCCTAGATACTCTTGGTTCGTCACATCTGCAGCATATACTTTTGGTATATTTATAATAAAGAGGTGTGTAACTAATACTAAGACTGTTGTTAAGATTCTAATTTCTCTCATTATACACCCTCCTGATTTGCAGATTTTTCTGTCAATAAGCCCCTCTCCTTAATCGGAATTTTCCCAAAACTCAAATTATTAAGCGACCTAAATATACAGAAAAACTGTTCATAGTAAATGCTATCATAATTGAAAATGTTTTCAAATAGATTTCTTACTTTTTCTTTTAAAATAAAAAAGATGCAATATTCTGCTTCTTTCCACTATAATAAACTCTTATGCTCATCTACTGAAAGAAAAAAAGATTTAGAAATAGCAAGACAGGAATGTAAGAAATGATCATCCTTTGTTCATTTCTTACATCTCCTCTAGAGTTTGTCCTGATAAAAGAGATTTTTACATTTACACATATATCCTATTCGTGTAAACTAAGACTAACCTAGTAGAAAGGGGCGGTATAAGATAGCATTATGGGGTACATAGAGAGAGCACAGTTAAAATGTATTATGGTTTTTCTTGCAGCATTTTGTTTTTTTATGCTGGTTGGTATTACGATTGCTGAAAGAGCATACATAATGTCTGGAGTATGTTTTATTCTATTTCTCACATTTTTCATCTATGGAATGAACTTAAGAAAAAGACTAAAACCTGGGGTAACCTTTAAAAATAAGAAACGCGGGAGTAGCACGAACAGTTTGCGAAGAAAGGCCTGATTTTTATCAAAAAGTGGAAACTGTCCGAAAAAAATAAATTATTCTCTTCAAATTAAAAGGTCCAACCATGATTTTTAATACATTCATCATGGTTGGACCTTTCGATGGGATGTGTGAATCAGGCGTGTTTCTCTAATTCACACCCCGAAGCACCTGCAATATTTGCCTATGAACTCCTTCACAAGCAACAATCATACTGCTGTTCTTTAAAACATTCATCTCATTTCCATTTATATCTGTTGCAATTGCTCCAACTTCTCTGGCAATGATTAAGCCTGCTGCAAAATCCCACGGTGATAATCTCGGAGTAATATATCCATCTAACATCCCAGCTGCTACGTAGGCAATTTCAATAGCGGCTGCTCCATATGACCTTGTTCCTCTGGCAACTTTCACTAAATCTCCAATTGGTTCATGATTCATATAGCTGTTAGGCAGAAGCCATGTAGAATTTACCCCAATAATA
>DAIDKD010000123.1 GCA_027451065.1 Bacillaceae bacterium
GCGACAACTTTACAAGATGCAATAGATGCTGAAAAATACGGTGCTGATCGATTGGAATTGGTAACGGGAATGAAAGAGGGGGGGCTTACTCCTAGCTACGGTCTTATCAAACTTGTTACCCAGGCTGTCAACATTCCTGTTCATGTTATCATTCGCCCTCATAGTCGTTCATTTGTATACAATTCTCATGATGAACAAACCATACTTGAAGATATAAAAATGGCAAAAGAACTGGGAGTTGCTGGAGTTGTTATTGGGATGCTGACAGAAAATCATAAAATAGATGTTTCGTTACTAGAAAAATGTTTACAGGTAGCTGGTGGGATGAATGTCACCTTTCACCGTGCCATTGATGAAGCGGATAATATTTTTGAAGCTTTAGAAATATTAAATCAATATCCTACTATTAATCGGATTCTCACCTCTGGAGGAAAAACTAGTGCTACAGAGGCAATAGCTACGATAAAAGAAATGGTTCAAAAAGCCAAAGCGACCATTTTAGCAGGAAGTGGCCTTCATGTGAGCACTATAGAAGACTTCGTAAAGGAAACAAAGGTGAAAGAGGTGCATTTCGGCTCAGGCGTCCGCTTTCAACTAGACAGTTTAGCAGAAATTGATTCTGAAAAAATGAAGGAATTGACCACTATTCTAAAGAAGTAAAAAAGATAGGAGTAGTGTATAAAGGGCTTCATGCCCTATGAATAGAAAGAGTCAACTTAGAAAAATTTGATTTTGCATCTTATATCGTAGTTGACTCTTTCGGCAAGCTATCTAAAAAGGAACGTTTTCTCCCCTTTTTAGATAGCTTGTACAAACAAATAAACTAGGGTGGGAGCACATGCTAACTGGATGGTTTAGTTGGTTCATTATCTTATGGGGAATCTTCTTAATTACAATGTTTTCTATTGGTGGTTTTTTTATGTTTCGTAAATTTCTAAAGCGGCTTCCGAAAGAAGATGGCATGTCTATATTGGACTGGGAAGAATTTTACATAGAAAAAACGAAACATTTATGGGCACCTGAACAGAAGCAGCTACTTGAAGCGTTAGTTGCACCTGTTCCTGAACTTTTCCGTGATATTGCTAGAAATAAAATTGCTGGAAAAATAGGAGAACTTGCCTTGCATGAAAATGCTTCACAACTTACTGAAAAGCATATTATCAAAGGTTATATTATTGCAACTCCGAAAAGAGATCATAAATTTCTTGTAAAAACATTAGAGAAAGAAAATATAGACTATCAACCTTATGAGCATTTATTTTCATAACATTCCGACCATTCCTTTCAATCAAAAAGGCTACAATAAGTCCGAATATAGACATATTGTAGCCTCCTCTGCATATCTTCACTTACATAACCGTTACTTCTTGCAGTTCCTTCTCCATTTTCTTGTACCCTATCAACATTGCTATTCTCCATGAGACAATCATAACAAATGCCACTAGGAAAAACATACCACTTAAAGCTCCATAATCAATTGTACTACTTAACAGCACCTTAATCCCCGTTCTCACTACAAATAAGGTAAGAATAACGATGAGAAATGCCTTTGAACGCTGCAGATAAATACGATTATCCTTTATTTCAAATTTAGATGTTTTTATTAAAAAGATTGAACAAATCAGCCCTAAAATCATTGCTTCTAATATTTCTTCATAACTAAGACGAAACACTGGTACCACATACATAAGTGCCCCACTCGACATAAAAAGCGGCGGTAATATAATTTTCTTTAAAGTTACAGGTTTCGCTGTTTCTTTTACTCGATAAATGTTCCAAAATACAGCCATACATAAAGCTAACACGGTTCCGAAAATTGCCATTCTAATCATCTCTTTTCACAAAGTACTTTTACCAGCCTCTGAATCCTCCAGTGATGGATACAAAAGTTGATGTTATTTTCGTCATCCAATCAAAGTATAGCAATAATCCCATCATCATCATAACATAACCACCTATCTGTACCAATCGAGAGCTATTCTTTTTTAACATATGTAATTTTGTAAGGAAGAAGCTCATGACAAAAAAAGGAATAGCAAAGCCAAACACATAAGCTAGCATATAAGGAATAGCTGCATTAGGATTTGTAGCCGCTAATGTAATGACAGAAACTAAGATCGGGCCTGTACACGGCATCCAACCTGCCGCATAGACGATTCCAACGATGCTTGATCCAAACAGCCCAACTGGTTTTTTCGTATATGATAATTTATATTCTTTCATAAGAAATTTAGGTGATACTATCCCTGCTGTAACCATTCCGAAGATAAAAATAACAATTGCCCCTAGCTGTCGTATCAAATCTTGATTCACTATAAAAAATTTTCCAAGAAATGACGTTCCAAATCCGATTGCTACAAATACAATACTGAATCCTAATAGAAAAAATAGTGTGTGCAGTAAACTTTTCTTACTGATGATTCCTTTATTTTGCTGAATATCATACAAAGAAACACCAGTAATATATGATAAAAAAGCCGGATATAACGGTAGACAACAAGGTGATACAAAAGAAAGAAACCCTGCACTAAAGGCTAAAAGGATATTGATATCCTGCACAAATGGCCCTCCCCAATGAAATAAATTTTATCCTTACTATTTTCTAATTGATTATATCCTAAATCATCAAATTATTCACACAATCTAACTTTACTATTTACTTCTTTTTAATTGAAGATAAAGTTGTAATCATGTATAATCGTCTCATTGATGAAAAAAAGAGGAGCGCCATAGAGAATGACACCACAGCAACTACTTGAGTTAATCGAAAAAAAACGTAACGAACTATTCGCCATTGTTTCAGAAAATGGCATAAGTTCTCCAAAGTCTCTTATATGTAGTCAGCAATTGGACGAGCTTATTAATAAATATTTAATGCTCAATTTACAACAATTAAGGGTGTGAGAAGTGGTCAGTTCATTGACCACTTCTCACACCCTTATATCATTGTATTCTTATTTCATGTGCTGATTCATTTGGTTCATCATTTGTTTGATTTTCTTCTCACTTGGCTTTTGACCCATTTGCATCATCATAACGCGTAGCATTTGCTCATTGATTGGCGGGTTTTTCTTCAAATAATCCATCATGTAGCGGCGTGCGAGAAAGAAACCTAGAACGCCACCTGCAAATAATGCGATTACTGCTGTTAAAATATAAGTCCACAACATCTTTGCAATTTCCTCCTTCAAGTCATCTAATCAATAGTTTACTAAATCCTGCAAATGATGACAAGCTAAATTCGACATTTTATAGAATTTTTTTGGCAGGGTGTTAGGGATGGTTAAAAATCAACCATCCCTAACACCCTGCCAAATAGCCCGATTTTACAACATAATCAAAATATCGATAGGTTGGGCCTTTCTATTTAGAAAACATTCGTGATATTTTTCGAGGCAATAGGAAAAAATTTGCTTAGTTTTCGTTTACCATTGCTTTTACTCGTGCTACTACATTTTCAACGGTAAAGCCGTATTCTGCCATTATTTTCTCACCAGGTGCAGAGGCACCGAATGTGTCTATTGCCAATACCTCTCCTTCATCACCTACATAACGATGCCATCCTAATGATGAGCCCATTTCAAGGGCATAACGTTTTTTCACATGTTTTGGGATGACTGATTCTTTATACTCTTTTGATTGCTTCTCAAACAAATCCCAAGACGGCATACTTACAACAGATGCTTTTATTCCATCTTTTTCAAGAACCTTTTGTGCTTCTACCGCTAGGCTGACTTCTGAACCTGAAGCCAATAATAATACGTCTGCTTCACCATTCGACTCAGAAACAACGTATGCGCCTTTGGAAACTTTTTCATAGGCATTTATTGTTGTACCTTCTAATGTAGGTAAATCTTGACGACTTAACACCAATATTGTTGGTGTATCTTTCGACTCAACAGCAAGCTTCCAAGCAGCTGATGACTCATTTCCGTCAGCTGGGCGAATCATTGACAGACCAGGCATTGCTCGGAAAGAAGCCAAGTGTTCAACAGGCTCGTGTGTTGGCCCGTCTTCCCCTACCGCAATGCTATCATGAGTAAATACATATGTTACCGGTAAATTCATCAATGCCGACAAACGAACGGCTGGACGAATATAGTCAGAGAAGACAAAGAATGTACCGCCATATGCTTTTACTCCTCCATGAAGTGCCATACCGTTTAATGCAGCACCCATCGCAAATTCACGAACACCAAACCAGATGTTTTTTGCAGCGTAGTCGTTGCGTGAGAAGTCTCCTCCACCATTTATATAAGTTTTATTTGAACCGGCTAAATCTGCAGAACCGCCGATAAATGCTGGAATTTCTTGAGCAATACCGTTCATTGCAGTACCTGAAGAATTACGCGTTGCAACTTTTGTGCCAACTTCATAAGTAGGTAATGCTTTATCCCAACCTTCTGGTAACTCACCATGTATTGCAGCTTCTAGTTGGCTTGCCAATTCAGGATAGGCTTCTTTATATGATTTGAAAAGTTCATTCCATTCTTCTTCTTTCGTCACACCTGCTAAAGCTACTGATTCACGGAAATGATCATACACTTCTACGGGAACATGGAAATCATTATCAAAAGACCATTGATATGCTTCTTTTGTTAATTTTGTTTCATCTTCTCCTAACGGTGCACCATGAGAAGCGGATTTTCCTGATTTATTCGGGGAACCATAACCAATTACTGTTCTTACTTCGATTAAAGTAGGACGCTTTTCATCAGCTTTTGCTTCAGCAAGAGCTTTTTCAATTTCTGCAACGTCATTCCCATCTTCAACACGAATTACTTGCCAGCCATACGCTTTAAAGCGGTCTTCAACATTTTCTGAAAATGATTTGTTTAAATCTCCATCTAATGAAATATCATTAGAATCATAAAGAACAACTAGACGACCTAATTGTAAGTGGCCTGCTAAAGATGCTGCTTCAGCGGATACGCCTTCCATTAAGTCACCGTCTCCGCAAATAGAGTATGTAAAATGATCAACTAGCTGAAAATTATCTTTATTGTAAGTTTCCGCTAAATGTCTTTCTGCCATTGCCATACCTACTGCCATGGCAATACCTTGTCCTAGCGGTCCTGTTGTAGCGTCGACTCCATCTGTATGCCCATACTCAGGATGTCCTGGTGTGCGACTTCCCCATTGACGAAAGTTTTTCAAATCATCAATCGTTACATCGTAACCAGAAAGGTGAAGCATACTGTATAACAACATAGAGCCATGTCCAGCAGACAAAACAAAACGATCACGATTGAACCACTTTGAATTTTTAGGATTGTGATTCATAAACTTGGTAAACAGTGTATATGCCATTGGGGCTGCCCCCATAGGCATTCCTGGATGCCCTGAATTTGATTTCTCAATAGCATCAATTGCTAATGTACGAATTGTATTAATTGATAGTTGTTCGATATTACGAGACAAATTATTCAACCCTTTCCAACAGAAATTATGTAATTAATAATACATTTCTATCATATATGTACTTTTATAAAAGTACAACACATTTATGAAAAATGTTATACTTTTATTTTGTTTCATCCTTCTTCATCTGTTTCTTTAATTCTTTTAACTTTTTCGGAGTTACGTCATTGCCTTCTGGATCAACTATTTTCGTGTTGGATAAATGATGTAACATATTTTTTCGGAAGCTTTTTACATATTGTTGTCTTAATTCATGACGCTCTTTTTCTTCTTCCGGACTCAGTCCTTCCTCTTTGGCTTTCTTTGCTAATTCGTTTATGCGGTTTACTAATTCTTCTGTTATCATAATATTTTTCTCGCCTCTACTTTTTGTTATTATCTAGCTCCGGTAGCTGAACAAGCCCCCTACGCTTTTCGTTATCACTTGTACTATTTTACAATATTTCTTCATCTTGAAGCAAATTTTCTTTTTCATATTCTACAAAGCGACGATGTACAGTAGCCTTGGAAACATCGTATCCAAAACCTCTTAGTGTAGCGGCAATTTCTGCAAAAGTTAGTTCGTTTTTTCGGAGGCGGACTATCTCCGTTATCGGAACTTCTTTTTTATCACGTCCCTGTCCTCCGCGGTTTTTTAAATTTTTTTCTGGTCGAAAACCATTTTTTACTGCCCTCTGCATTCCTCTTTGTATTTTCATGTTGTGAATCTTTCGTTGATATTCTTCTACTATCCCAATTATTTCCAATAACATGGAGTCGGAGTCGGAGAGTTGAAGTTCACCTACATGAGTATGAGTGTAGACTTTCACTCCTTCTTTCTGCAAGCATCTCATTAAGGCAATTTTTGCATTACCTCTCCCTAAACGTGTTTCGTCTTGAATGAGTACTACATCTACTTTCTCCATTTTTATAATATCTAATAATTCAAATATTCCTTCACGGTCAACTTCATAACCGCTAGCTTGTTCTGAAATAACATGAATAACGTTTAAGTTATATTTATTTGCCAATTGTAGCAACTCTTCTTGCTGACGTACCAATGACGTCTCCTGTGTGCTTTTCTCTGTGCTCACCCTAGTGTAAATAACAGCGTTCATTATATTTTCACATCCGCCTTTATTTTTCTTCTATCATAGCTAAATTTTTTAATTTCCGCAATATTTTTTCGAACTTATGTTTGTTCGTTTTACGGGAACATGTTATAATATAAAGAAAAACAAGGAAAATGAGGTGTTTTATTTTGAATAAATTATCAAAGCGCCAACAAGATATTTTGGACTTTATTAAGTTACGCGTAAAGCAAAAAGGATATCCGCCTTCAGTACGTGAAATTGGAGAAGCTGTTGGCTTAGCATCTAGTTCTACCGTTCACGGTCATTTATCCCGCTTGGAAAATAAAGGATATATTCGTCGTGATCCAACAAAACCTCGGGCAATTGAAGTTTTAGATACAGATTTGTCTGGTATCTCGCCGGTACCAAGCGTAAATGTGCCAATGATTGGGAAAGTAACGGCTGGGATTCCTATTACTGCTATCGAAAATGTGAATGAATACTTCCCTTTACCAGCCCACATGGTACATGAAGACAATGTGTTTATGTTGGAAGTAATGGGAGACAGCATGATTAATGCTGGAATTCTTGATGGAGACTATGTAATTGTACGCCAACAAGCAACTGCTAATAATGGTGATATTGTCGTAGCGATGACAGAAGAAGATGAAGCTACAGTAAAGCGTTTCTATAAAGAAAAAGATCACTTTCGATTAGAACCTGAGAATGATTCATTAGAACCGATTATTCTTTCAGAGGTATCAGTGTTAGGTAAAGTAATTGGTGTATACCGTATGATACATTAAGAAAAACGAAAATGCCTTTTGTTCGGCTCGCTATGAATCTAGTCATGACGAGCTGAACAAGACACTTACGCTTTTTTTATTCTTCCTCCGAGCCGATGATGAAATTTGGGTCTAGGTCTTCAAATTCTTCATCATCCACTATTTCCTCCCAGTCATCTTCCTCTACTCCATCGGGGTTGACTTGAACACAAATCATTGTTTCTCCAACTATTTCTACGATAAATTCTCTTTCAACAGTAATAACGTTTTTTGAACCTTTTGGAGAAATGACAGCCTCCAAACAATTTGGATGTTGTATCACTCGGGCAATAATTTCAAAATCATCACCTGGATATTGTGAATCACGATAACGTAAACGCACCTGATCACTATAGCTTACTTTTTCTGTTTTTACTTCTGTTTTTGTATTATCATCATATGAATACCAAACATTGATATCGTAAGTACCATATACTTCTACGTTGTTACCAGATTTTTTTGCTTTGTATTCGTGATTGATTACCCAACATCCAAGAATACTAGTCGGAGCATGGCTAGGGGTAATAGTATGTGTGCTTTTTGTATATTTACGCCCTTTCCCCACCACCGCTTTCGTGATAATCTCCCTATATTCAGACATGTAAATGAGCCTCCTCCGTGCATTTTCAATCCATTGTATGCAAGACAAATGTCTATTGTTCCAGAAAAATTATTCTCTAAAAATCAGAAAAGATTTCCTAGTTCAGTTTATGCATCAATAACTTGTCTGTGTCCAATTATTATTCATAGTGGACTTTTCAATGAACAGTAGAAAATGGTTTCTCCCCTTCCTCACTGCTTATTAGTAATTTTTGATTTTTCCAAAATAAATGTGATATGATGAACCTATATCATATTTTTATAAAAAAATTCATAAAGATGATACATTATGTGGGAATACAGATTGATACACTTTACGTAAGAAGAGGGAGATGGGAAACATGTCAAAGGATACGGAATTATTCGAATTGTTACGACTGCTCGGGAAAAAAACAGATCAAGAAAAAGGAGGTAAAAAAGAACTAATCGGTATTATCCCAGATGAGATACTTGAAGAGTTTCTTGATAGTGCAGATGAAGAGCGTAAGGAATTTGAATTTTTAGAGCGTAGCTTCCATAAAGAGCGGGAACGACTAATCGAGAGATATGAGCATGAAATTGAGCATGAAATGGTTGCTTTGTCTGAACGATACCAAGACATGGCTAATAAATTGACAGAAGAAATGAGAGAAGAGCATAAAGAACGTTGGCAATTAATTTACGATTATTTTCGTCTTGAAGATATAGACAACCGTAAATTCGGAGTCGATAGAGATCTTAAGTTATTATACGAAGTAAAAAACAAATAATAGGCTGAGTGAAGTGGGCAAAAAGCCGCCTATTTCACTCAACCTAACCTATGAAAGCCATGTCCTGATAAACTTAGTAAAATCAAAGCAGTCTGCGGATGCTTTTCCAAATTCTAAAATTTTTCCTGTTTAAGAATTGCAACCACAATTTTCACAATCGTCATGTTTCGATGCGGCTATTTGTGAACCTGTCTGTCCCTTTAGTACGTCACCATCTGTAGCGATAATTATTTCATCTGTCACCGTATTAGAGATTGTACTTGTTACAAGCTGTAACAGGGAATTTACTTCTACTTGTGAAGATTGAAATTGTTGAACAATCGGTAAAGTCTCCAGTGTCTCTTGCAATTGTGCCAATTGCTCCTCTATCTTACTTAGTGCTGTTTTTTTACCATAGTGCTCTAAATTCACAGCTTGCTTTTGTAATGATTTTATTTGATTTATCATTTGATGCACTTTTTTATTTCCATTGATTTTTTCTTCGGCTTGTTTAAAAAAGTCTACTTCTTCTGTTCGAGCAATCATTTTTGCTAATTCTTTCGCATGTGCAACAATTTCTTCTTTTGTATAAGCTCTTTCCAGTTTTGCAGCAATAATATATTCTTTGAACTTTTGTTTGATACGTTCACTGAAAGTCTGCGCCTGATCATGAAATAATTGCTTTGCGAGCTGCTG
>DAIDKD010000124.1 GCA_027451065.1 Bacillaceae bacterium
AAAAAACAAAGAATTGGTTCGTGTTTCGGGCTGTGTGGTTTGGATAGAATCGTCCAAACCACACAGCCCGAAACACGTGGAAGGGATAATCCCTTCCTGAAATGTTAGTCAGATGATGTTTCATTTGACACGTAAAATTTAGATGCTTCTTTTTCACTTAGATGATATCTGATATTTCGGACATAAACTCATGCACTTTAATATAGTATAGTTGAGTCAGTTTTTTCTATTAAGCAAATGGTTTGCTTAGCAGTAGAAAAACAAGGTATAAAAATAATAAAAGAAAGCGTTGTTATTTTATCTAGAAAGGAGGGATATTGTGATAAAACGAATGCTAGCCAGTGATAAAGTCCAGATAGGGAATTTAGATGGAGAAATAGAAACAATCATTAATATTATCTCCATTTCTGTTATTATGCTATCCATTGCTACTATCGCCTTTTTAATTAGAGGAATGAAGAGGGATTTTCACAGCTAATTGTATGAATCAATTAGAAAATGGGAGAAGTGGTCGCTTTTTAATCATTTCTCACATTTTTCTTTTGCTAATCTGAATTACTCAAAAGACCCTTGATTTACAAAGATAAACCCTTTAAGCTGAATAGTAATGAGTAATAGCGAAAGGGATGAAAGTAATGAGTGTAGCAGAACATAAAAGGTGGGCTCCTGAATTTGTAACATGCAAAATCGTGACAATATCAGATACAAGAACGAAAGAAACTGATAAAAGTGGACAATTGATGATGAGCCTTTTAGGAGAACAGGGTCATATTGTACAGGACTATGTTGTTGTAAAGGATGATAAACACTCAATTGTTGAAGCGGTATTATCAGGCTGTGAAGATACAGAAATCGATGTTGTGTTAACGAATGGCGGTACTGGTCTTGCTAAGCGGGATGTGACCATTGAAGCAATGAAGGAAATCATTGAAAAAGAAGTCGTCGGTTTCGGTGAATTATTTCGTATGTTGAGTTATACAGAAGATATTGGCTCAGCAGCCCTGCTAAGTCGTGCAATAGCTGGAGTAAAATTAGAAACAGCGCTATTCTCTACCCCCGGTTCAACAGGTGCAGTCAAGCTAGCAATGAACAAGTTAATTATCCCTGAATTAACGCATATTGTTCGTGAAATAAAGGGAAATATATGGAAATAAAGTTATCAGTACGTAAATTGGTAGAATTCATTATGAGTAGTGGTAGCATTGATAATCGTTCAACAGGAGTGGACCGTGCATTGGAAGGGTCACGGATTCACCGCCTGCTCCAGAAAAAAGGTGGAGAACATTATCAAGCGGAAGTATTTTTGTCTCTGACGACAGAAGTAAATAACCTTGTCTTTACTATAGAAGGTCGTGCCGATGGTTTGGTTGAAGAAGGAGATAAAATCACAATTGATGAAATCAAAACAATTGATGCTCCTTTGGAAAGTGTGGATGAAAATTTTAACCAACTCCATTGGGCACAAGCAATGTGCTACGGATATATGTACGGTGTGAATCATCAACTAGAGGATATTCACATTCAACTTACTTATTATCATATTCATACAGAAGAAATCAAAAGACTAAACAAAAAGTTTCAGATGAAGGAACTAGAGGGATTTTATTTTGATTTATTGGTTCAATACCAAAAATGGGCAGAATTTCAAATACGATGGACTGAAACCCGCAATGATTCCATCAAAGCTCTCCAATTTCCATACCAATCCTATCGCCGTGGACAGCGAGAATTAGCTATTGCTACCTATCGAACAATCACAAATAAAGGGAAGCTGTTTTGCCAAGCTCCAACTGGAATTGGTAAAACAATGTCTACTTTGTTTCCAACTGTAAAAGCTATGGGAGAGGGGGAAGCAGAAAAGATATTTTACTTAACTGCAAAAACTATTACTAGGCAAGTAGCAGAGGATGCTATTGAAGAAATGCGGTGTCAGGATTTACAATTAAAAACAGTCACACTAACGGCAAAGGACAAAGTTTGTTTCTTAGAAGAAAGAGATTGTAATCCAGACAAATGCCCATATGCCGATGGATATTATAATCGAGTGAATGATGCTGTCTTTGAACTGATACAAAGCCAGAGTCATTTTACAAGAGAAAGCATTGAGCAATCTGCAAAAAAATATCAATTGTGTCCCTTTGAATTAGCCTTAGATTTAACATGGTGGTGTGATTGTATTATTTGCGATTATAACTATCTTTTTGACCCTAATGTCTACTTAAAAAGATTTTTTTCGGATAATAAAGGAGACTATGTATTTTTAGTAGATGAGGTACATAATTTAGTTGACCGTGCCAAGGAAATGTACTCAGCAGAACTATATAAAACTTCTTTCCTAGAATTGAAAAAGCAATTAGGAAAACAACATAAAAAATTAGCACGTTCCTTGACAAAAATCAATTCAGCTTTGGTCCAGTTTCGAAAGATGTGTGAGGTCGATGGATTTATTGTCAAAAAAGAAGCAATGGAAGATTTTAATGGGTTACTTTTCCGTTTTATTGAGGTATGTAAGGAATGGCTCCAGGAAAATTCCTTTTCAGAGGTTGAGCCAGAAGTGCTAAAGTTGTATCTTGATTGCCGGAGATACATAAAAATAGCGGAGTTTTACGATGAAAGATATGTTACTTTTATCAAGGCATATGATAGGGAAGTCGTCATCAAGCAACTTTGCCTAAATCCCACTTATTTATTGAATCAAGCAATGCAAAGGGGCAAAGCGAGTGTGTTATTTTCAGCGACATTATCACCAATTAGTTATTACACAGAAATATTAGGCGGTGATGAAGAAACGAAAATATACTCACTCCCGTCACCATTTGCACAGGAAAACGCAAAGCTGTTAATAACAGAGTTTATCAGTACCAAATATCATCAGCGTCAAGCAAGTTTGGATCCAATAGCAGATGCAATATTTACAATGATAAACGGAAAGAAAGGCAATTATTTGATTTTCTTTCCGTCTTACCAATACATGAATGAAGCTTATGAAGTATTTCATGAAAAATACCCACATGTTGAAACAATCATCCAAACGAACTACATGGATGAACAAGAAAGAGAAGGATTCATTGAAAAGTTTCAAGCTGATAATTCAACAAGTTTAGCGGGATTTTGTGTGTTGGGAGGAATTTTTTCAGAAGGAATCGACTTAAAAGGGGATAGGCTCATTGGGGCGGCCATTGTTGGTGTCGGATTACCACAATTAGATACAGAAAGAAATATATTAAAGGATTATTATCAGGGGGAAAATCGAATGGGTTATCAGTTTGCTTATCAATTTCCTGGGATGAACAAAGTGTTGCAGGCAGCAGGAAGAGTAATTCGTGGCGAAAGAGATAAAGGTGTTGTTCTATTGATAGATGATAGATTCACATCAGCAAGCTATCAATATTTATATCCGGAACATTGGAACCATCGCCGTGTTGTGAAGAACATGGGAGAATTAGATAATGAAGTGAAGGATTTTTGGCAAAAAGCTAAGTACTAGTGAAGTGAAGGATGGTGAAAAAAATGACATTATTTCGTACACCGATTCCAGTAGAGGAAGCAATGGACAAGATATGGAAGTACAAAAAAGATGGTCAAGCAGAAGAAATAAACATGGAAGAGTCAATAGGGCGTTTCCTAGGGGAAGATTTGATAGCAACGACAGATGTTCCTTGGTTTGATAAATCACCTTATGACGGTTTCGCATTAAGAGCGGAGGATACAGCAGAGGCGAACAGTAACAATGAAATTGAAATAGAAGTCATTGATTATATTGGTGCTGGAGCTGTTTCAGAAAAAGAAGTCCAGCCGTATCAAGCCATTCGAATCATGACAGGTGCACCTATTCCAAAAGGCTGTGATGCTGTGATGATGCTTGAGTTAGTAAAAGAAAAAGAGCGTGATAACAAACAATATATTCGAATAAAAAGGAAGCTAGAAAAAGGAGATAATATATCATTTCAAGGGGAAGATATCAAGAAGGGAAAGGTATTGGTCAAAAAAGGTACCAAAATTAACCCAGGGATATATGGTTTACTAGCGACTTTTGGTTATCATAAAGTGAAGGTAATGAAGAAACCGATAATTGGTGTATTTGCCACAGGGAATGAGCTGTTGGATATTGATGAAGCTTTAGTACCAGGGAAAATTCGCAACAGCAACAGCTATACACTTTGTGCACAAATTGAGAGAAGCGGTGCAGAAGCACGATACTTAGGAAAAGTTTCTGATACATATGACGCTACATATGAGGCTTTAAAAAAGGCAATGAACGAAGTAGATATTGTTGTAACAACAGGTGGAGTATCTGTTGGGGATTTTGATTATATTCCAAAAGTCTACGAAAAATTAAGAGTAGAGGTTCTTTGCAATAAAATTGCTATGCGTCCTGGAAGCGTGACAACAATAGCTCAATTGAATGGGAAATTACTGTATGGTTTATCAGGAAATCCTTCCGCTTGTTATGTAGGATTTGAGCTTTATTTACGACCGATTATCCGTTATTTACTCGGAAGTGAATATCCATTTTTAAAGAAAATCCGTGCAATCTTACATGCTGATTTCAAAAAGGCGAATCCTTTTACAAGGTTTGTTCGTAGTAAGTTAGTACTCCAAGGAACCAAAGTATTAGTAGAACCAGTAGGACTGGACAAGTCAGGTGCCATTTCTTCCCTAGCTTTTGCAGACTGTTTGATGGTATTACCTGGAGGGACGAGAGGATACGAAAAGGGAATGGAAGTAGATGTACTATTGTTGGAGGAACAAACAGGGAGTGAACATAAGTGAATGAATTTACTCATTTTAATGAACAGGGACGGGCCAAAATGGTCGATATTTCAGATAAAGATACAACAATTCGAACTGCCGTTGCTCGTTCGAGTATTCTCGTGAATAACGATATTTATCAGGGCATTACTAGTCACAAAATGAAAAAAGGTGATGTTCTCGCTGTTGCCCAAGTATCAGGAATTATGGCGGCGAAAAAAACATGGGACATTATCCCTATGTGTCATCCGATTTCTTTAAAAGGTGTTGATATTTCATTTGCCTGGGAGCAGGCCGAGGACAATTGGAAATTAATTATTAAGGCAGAAGTGAAAACGAAAGGAAGTACGGGAGTAGAGATGGAAGCTTTAACCGCAGCATCTGTTACGGCTTTGACCGTCTATGATATGTGCAAAGCAGTTGATAAAGGAATGATTATAGGCCCAACATACTTACTTAAGAAAACTGGTGGTAAAAATGGAGACTATTGCTATCAAGATAACGTGGGATGTAAAAAATAGATAAAAATTCATTGAGAATAAATCGACTTTTAGGATAGCCCTTATTGTAACCGAAAAGTCCAACGCTATTGAATGGAGTAAACCCAATAGCGTTGGACTTTTCGGCGTGAGGTGTGAGTTGGGTGGTTTTCCCCAACTCACACCTCACGTCTAAGCTGATTACTGTACAAATGTTTTAGGTAAACAGTAAAATGAAAGAGAAAAAATCTCAGGGGGTGCGATATGCCTGGTAATATTGGCTTTCCCGGATTAGTTGTCATTTTGGTTATTGCGTTGATTATATTTGGACCAAGGAAGTTGCCGGAAATAGGACGGGCTTTCGGGGAAACATTACGTGAATTTAAGAAATCAACTAGTGGATTAGTCAATGATACTGATGAGAAGGAGAAAGTAGATAGTAAACAAAAGGTGTGACTAAGAGATGAAGGAAATGAGCTATATTGAGCACCTTGAGGAACTTCGTAAGCGCCTTATTATTACTTTTATTTGGTTTACTATTTTTACAGTAGTAGGTTTTCTTTTTTCGGAAGATGCTTATTTATTTTTATCCCGTCATTTAGAGGAAAAATTAACAGTTTTAGGACCAAGTGAAATTCTTTGGATTTACTTGAAAATATCTGCTTTTATCGGAGTAATATGTACGATTCCTATTGCTGCTCTACAATTATGGCTATTTGTAAAACCTGCATTATATCCTCAAGAACAACAAGTAACGGCAATGTATATACCAGGACTATTTATTTTCTTTATGGGTGGAATTTCTTTTGGATACTTTGTAATCTTTCCAGTTGTACTGCACTTTTTGAAATCTATCGGTGCAAGCATGGTAAATACAATGTTTACAGTAGAGAAATACTTTTCATTTATGGTAAACATTGTTATCCCTTTTGGTGTGCTGTTTGAGTTACCGCTAGTCGTTATGTTTCTTACTTCCCTAGGCATCATCAATCCATTTTATTTATCGAAAGTACGCAAATACGCCTATTTTATTTTAATAGTTATCGGAGTGTCAGTTTCACCACCTGATTTCATGTCAGATCTAATAACATCCGTACCACTTTTACTTATTTATGAACTATCAATCTCAATTTCAAAAATAGCATACCGTAAAAGGATGAAAAGAATTGAAGGGGAGGAAGTACAAGAAGCATGAAAAGAAACCTATCCTTTGATTTTTTCTGTGTGCAACGGTTTTATTTTTTTGTTTGTATGCCACGGCACACAGACAAAAAAATAACGCCTGCATATAGCAGGCGTCCTCAAGACTGCGGCGAGGCCAGACCGTGCTCCACATTGCCCGTTTCCATTAAAGGAATGTCTGCTCGTCTTACGCAGCGTAGCTCATCGCTCTAATAATATAACACTGAATTGATAAATAAGCAATAGGAAATTTAGAAACTTATACAACAGAGGGGTGGAAGTGGTAATGGGTAAGAAAAACAAGCAAAAATCGATAATCTCAAAACAATCAAGGAGTTTACCCTTTCAGCTGATATTTTGGTCTATTTGTATAGTAGCAGTAGGGCTGGTTGTGTTTATGGTCATGAGCAATAATCAGACAAAAAAAGATGAAAAAGCAAATGCAGAAACAATTACTATTGATTACGATGGACAACCTGATTTGGGAGATTCAGCGGCAACAGTGCAAATTGTAGAATTTGGTGACTATAAATGTCCCTACTGCAAGAACTTTTTAACATCGTTTTTTCCGGCAATAAAATCAGATTTTATCGACACAAATAAGGCGCAGTTTTATTTCATGAATGATGATTTTATCAGTATAGACTCTACCCGTTCAGCTGAATTTGCAGAGGTAGTGTATAAAGAACTTGGTAACGATATGTATTGGGAATTCCACAAGCTTCTTTACAGCAAGCAACCTGAAGATCAACAGTACGAAAGAGCAGATTATTTTACGGAAAATTTTTTAATCGATACGTTAAAAGAAATTGCTAGTGTAGAGGAAGTAGAGATAGTAACAAATTCTTTTCATGAAGGAAATGGCAAGGAGCCTTTAGCGGTAGATAAATCTTATGTAGAAATGTTACAGGTTGAATCTACACCAACATTGTTTGTGAATGGAAAGCAATTTACCGGAAATTCCTATGAAGAATTTGTCAAAATGGTTGAAGATGCCTTGAAGGAGCAGTAATGGGATGAACAAGCCTTTGTTTTTAGCGTGGATTGCTGCCATTGTTGCAACCCTTGGAAGTTTGTATTTTAGTGAGATAAGGCACTTTACTCCTTGTACTTTGTGCTGGTATCAAAGAATACTGATGTATCCATTAACTATTTTCATCGGTGTGGCGTTGTATGAAAATAACATAAAAATTCATAAATATATTTTGCCTATTGCTATTTTAGGAATGTTCGTCTCTGGGTACCATTACAGCTTACAGAAAATTCCTGCTTTGTCGGAAATTCAAACTTGTACAAACGGTGTACCTTGTGGCAGAGAATATGTTAATTTTCTTGGCTTTATTACAATTCCTTTTATGGCTTTTATAGCTTTTACAATCATAGCTATAAGTATGTTCACAATGAAAAAGGTATCCTGATAATGAAAAACTTATCAGGATACCTTTTTCATTGTATGATAGCAAGCAAAACAACATTATGAAAGTAGTGTTACTTGCGCATAAGATGTTATAATTCACTTGCGCACTTAAAAAATAAAATGAAGAGATATCTCTCAAATATGGGGGCATTGACTGTGAATTGTAAAAAAAGGGGGGGATAGATGGAGATGCCACAGATTATCACTTTTATTTGGTCATTAATCATAGTATTTAACATTATTTTCATCTTTGCTATTATCTTTTTAGAAAGGCGAAGTGTTACGGCTACTCTGGCTTGGATTATGGTGCTTTCCTTTATTCCTGTTTTAGGAGTTATCTTGTACATGATATTAGGACAAAATCTAAGTCGCCGAAAAATTTTTAAATGGGAGAAAAAATTACATCAGATTGTTCAGGCGATTGTTTCAAGACAACAGGAGCAATTAAGAAATGACGCTGGAAAATTTGGGAGTGACATCGTTGAGAAACACAGTGACTTAATTATGATGAATATGAATGATGATGAGTCTGCTCTTCATATGGATAATGAGGTAAAAATTTTTACAGATGGACGAGAAAAATTTGCTAATCTATTGGAGGATATACAAAAAGCAAAGCATCATATTCATATGCAGTACTATATTATTCGTAGTGATGAATTAGGGCGAAAGATTGGTGCTGCATTAATAGCGAAAGCATCTGAGGGGGTAGAAGTGCGGGTATTGTATGATGATAGCGGGTCGAAAAGGTTTAGTAAACAATTTGCTAAGCAGTTAAGAAATGCTGGTGTGCAGTTTGTATCCTTTTTCCCTGGAAAACTTCCGTTAGTAAATGTTCGGATGAACTACCGTAATCACAGAAAGTTAGTAATAATTGACGGGAAAATTGGCTATATCGGTGGCTTTAATATCGGCGATGAATATTTAGGGTTAAATAAAAAGTTTGGGTATTGGCGTGATACACATTTACGAATTGAGGGGCTGTCTGTCAATAATATTCAAGCAAGATTTATCCTGGATTGGAATCAGGCAACTAAGCAAGAAATCAATTTCATGCATTACTACGCAACAACGTATATAACAAATAGCAAAATAGGGATTCAAATTGTATCTAGTGGACCAGATTCAACGATGGAACAAATAAAAAATGGATATATCAGGATGATTTTATCAGCTAAAAAATATGTTTATATCCAGACACCCTATTTGATTCCAGATGAAAGTGTGCTAGACGCTTTGAAAATTGCTGCCCTTTCCGGTGTGGATGTACGTGTCATGATTCCTAATAAACCAGACCATCCTTTTGTTTATTGGGCTACCTATGCCAACGCGGGTGCCTTGTTGCAGGCGGGAGTAAGGATATACACCCAT
>DAIDKD010000125.1 GCA_027451065.1 Bacillaceae bacterium
GGCCCCCTCGAAGTGGGCCGTGGGGTCCAGATAGCTGGCATAGCCCACCAGGGTGGCGGCCAGCCCCACAAAGCTGTGCAGCACGGCCACCAGCTCTGGCATTTGGGTCATCTCCACCGACGGAGTAACCACAGTGACAGAGCCGGAAAAGTCCCGAGATCATACAGAAAGGATGCTTCAGGCTTTCGGTTGTCATGTAGATGTAGATGGACTGACAGTATCTGTTCAAGGCCAGCAAAAGCTTCAAGGTACACATATTGTTGTTCCAGGAGATATTTCTTCCGCAGCATTTTTTCTTGTAGCTGGTTGTGTTATCCCTAACAGTAAAATCACGATAAAAGGGGTGGGGATCAATCCGACAAGAGCAGGAATTATTGAAGTGCTTCAACAAATGGGTGCGAAGATTGAAATAACGGACTGTAAAGAAGATGTTGAGCCGATAGCAGATATAACAGTTCAAACTTCTAAGCTGCAAGGAATAGAAATTGGTGGAGAACTAATTCCGCGACTTATTGATGAAATTCCAATTATTGCTCTTGCCGCAACCATGGCAGAAGGAAAGACTATTATTAAAGATGCTCAAGAACTGCGAGTGAAAGAAACAGACAGAATTGCGACAGTTGTAGCAGAATTATCAAAGCTAGGTGCTAACATAGAAGCCACAGAAGACGGGATGATTATTGAAGGAATGTCTTCATTAACTGGTAATACTGTTCAAAGTCACGGTGACCATCGTATCGGCATGATGCTAGGAATTGCTGGTTGTATCGCAGAAGGAAAAACAAATATTGAAGATGCTGCCAGTGTTGCAGTGTCTTATCCAGATTTTTTTCAGCAATTACAAAATTTGTCAGGAGGAACAAAATGAATTTAGAAAAAGCAATCACTCTAGTCGAGAGTGGAGAGATAGAAGAAGGTTTACAGCAGTTAGAAACAATTGCCCAACAAGGTTCACATGATGAAAAGTTTAACTTGATTATGTATTATATGCAGTTAGGTCTCCTTGATAAAGGGTTGGATTTAGCAGAGGAATTATATGAACTATACCCAGATGAAAGTCAACTTTTATTAGTTCTTGGAGAAATCTATATGGAACAAGATAGAGAAGAAGAGGCAATTGAAGTTCTAAATGATATCAAGGAAGATGATGACCTTTATGTACAAGCTTTGCTAGTATTGGCGGACTTATATCAAATGCAAGGATTAGATGAGGTGGCAGAACAAAAACTATTAGAAGCGAAACGATTATTGCCAGAAGAGCCGGTTATTGATTTTGGACTTGGAGAATTTTATTTCAGTCAAGAAAATTATCGAAAAAGCGCCACGTATTATGAAAATGTCATTGCTCACCATAAGCAATTAAGCAATGTGAATATTTCGTTACGTTTGGCGGAAAGCTTAAGTGGTTTTGGAGAATGGGAGCGAGCAATCCCTTTCTATGAAGAAGGATTGCAGGAAAGTAAAGAGACATACAGCATGTTCCAATTTGCTAATACTTTGATGCAAGCAGAATTTCCGGCGAGGGCTATTAGCGTGTTAAAAGAACTAATGGAAATGGACCCTGAAATATCAGGTTTATATCTATTATTAGCACAAGCTTACGAAGCAGAAGGAATGGTGGAAGAAGCCATTCAAACATTACAAACAGGATTGAAAGTAGATGAGTACAACGTAGATTTATTGATGGCATTAGCAAAAATCTCTGTAAAACAGCATGATATAGAAAGTGCAGAAGAGGCTTTGGAAGAAGCGTTATCCTTTGAACCTAATTTTATTGAGGCAACATTGTTATTATCACAGCTCTATATCAAGCAAGAGAAATACGAAGAAGCTGTCCAATTGTTGACAGATGCTATGAACAATGGGGACCATGCACCTCATTTTCATTGGGATTTGGCAACTGTAAAAAAAGAATTAGAAATGTATGATGATGCATTAAAGCACTATGAAGAAGCATATACTTTCTTTACAACACATACTGGCTTCCTAGAGGAATATGGAAACTTCTTATTAGAAGAAGGTCAACGAGATAAAGCAAAAGCAATATTCAGAGACATTTTATCTGTAGATCCAACCCTTACACATATTGAAGAGTCGCTTCAAAATTTAGAGGGGGAATAAAGGAATTTGGCTACTTGGTATGGAATTTTTATGTAAGAAGAATGCAACGGTGGTGAGTGCGGAAAAATACTGAAAAAGCTTAGACCGGTTCGAGTTGCTAGTGGTACGATTTTGCAGCTGGCTGCTCTTAGCTGGACATGAGGAGGGAATAATAAAAATGACACCCCCTGTTTCTGTCAATGAAAAGAAAGGATTTGTAAAATGGTTTTTAAGAAACTATCAATTAAAGCAGCGGGAATGTGTGTGGATTTTAAACTATCTCATGAGCCATGAACAACTAATGAGCAAAGTGCATTTTGTGGAAGATGTAAAGTATTGCCCGCGAGGAATTGTAATGTCTACTAATTGTGTGAAAAATACACCGTTTCAATTTTTTAAACAAAACATCATGACAACTGATGCAGAAAAATCTTTTCATGATATCCGCTTAAATCGAGACGAAGATATTTATGTTCAGTTAATTTTCAAAGATTCTTTTCAAGCTGCTCACTATGTTGCTGTATTGGAAGACAATCCGTATCTACCTTCTTCAAAATATCTCAATGAGAAAGATAGGTTACTAGTGGAGAAGCTATTAGAAAAAATATCACATGATTTTCAACGGGAAAGACTATTGAAGCAAATAGACCAAGCACTAGACAAACACGACGAAGAAGCATTTCGCTTCCTATCTCATCAATTAAATACGCTAGAATAAGTGCAGGATGTTTGAAAAGGAGAAATGCGCCCCTTTTCAAACATCCTGTCGAAAGAGTCAACTATGATAGAAGCTGTGAAATTGAATTTTATCTTAGTTGACTCTTTCTATATTAAAGGGCATGATGTAGCTTCTCAGATAGATGTACCCTCCAACAAGGCCCGGTGAATCATATAGGGGGAATTTTCTCATGGAAGAGGAAAAGAGCACAGTATCGCGACGGCAGTTTCTTACGTATACGTTAATGGGAGTTGGTGGGTTTATGGCGGCAGGTGTTACAACACCGATGATTAGAGCTGCATTGGACCCGCTACTAAAGTCGAAGCAAAATGGGGGCATGGTTGCAGTCGTACAAGCAAAAGAAATAACAACTGAGCCTCAGAAAAAGGATTTTAAAATAAAGCAAGTAGATGGTTGGTATGAATCAGAGGCTACTCAATCTGCATGGATTTATCAAGATGAAAATGATGAATACGTGGCGTTATCACCAATTTGTAAGCATTTAGGTTGCACTGTGAATTGGAATGGAGACTCCCAAAACCCTAATAAATTTTATTGTCCTTGTCATGGAGGCATGTATACAAAAGATGGAATCAATGTAAAAGGAACACCGCCCTTAGCTCCTCTTGACCAATATGAGTTAGAAGTAAAAGATGGAACTATCTATCTTGGAGCAGCAAAAGCAAGAGGAGGTGCATGAAGTGCTGAATAAGATTTATGATTGGATTGATGAGAGATTAGATATTACTCCGATGTGGCGTGATATTGCCGATCATGAAGTTCCTGAGCATGTAAACCCTGCCCATCATTTTTCTGCTTTTGTTTATTGCTTTGGAGGATTGACATTTTTTGTGACAGTGATTCAAATTTTATCAGGAATGTTTTTGACAATGTATTATGTTCCAGACATTAAAAATGCGTGGGAATCTGTTTATTATATTCAAAATGAAATTGCTGTTGGGCAAATTGTACGTGGTATGCATCACTGGGGTGCCAGTTTGGTTCTTGTGATTATGTTTTTACATACACTACGCGTTTTCTTTCAAGGAGCCTATAAAAAGCCCCGTGAACTAAATTGGATTGTCGGAGTGCTTATTTTCTTTGTTATGTTAGGATTAGGCTTCACGGGTTACTTATTGCCATGGGACATGAAAGCACTGTTCGCAACGAAAGTGGGCTTGCAAATTGCCGAACAAGTTCCTTTTATTGGAGAGTACATCAAAATTTTGTTGGCAGGGGATTCATCTATTGTTGGGGCCCAAACATTAACTCGTTTTTTTGCAATACATGTATTCTTCTTACCAGCTTTGTTATTTGGTTTGATGGCGGCACACTTTTATATGATTCGAAAACAGGGGATTTCGGGTCCGTTGTAATGGTTGGTTCCAGTGGCTGAGCAAGCCGCTTCCACTTTTCTATGTTGTCCAGTTCCAGCGGCTAGTTTGCTGTGGAAAAGATAATTTCTCAATAAGGCAAAAGACGCCTTTTTGAGAAATTCCTATTTCCTTCGCAAGCTGAGCGAGCCGCTTCCACTTTTCTATACAAGGGGGTGATTTTGTGCATCGAGGGAAAGGGATGAAGTATGTAGGAGATTCTCGGGTTTCGGCGGAGAGGAAGTCAAATGTTCCGAAAGATTATTCTGAATTTCCCGGGAAAACAGAGGCTTTTTGGCCAAATTTCTTATTGAAAGAGTGGATGGTTGGAGCAGTATTCTTAGTAGGATTTTTATGCTTGACAGCAGCAGATCCTTCGCCACTGGAAGGAATTGCAGATCCTACAAATACTGCATATATTCCACTGCCAGATTGGTATTTCTTATTCCTGTACCAACTGCTGAAATACACATATGCCTCAGGTCCTTATACATTGATTGGTGTAATGGTCATACCAGGATTGGCATTCGGAGCGTTAATGTTAGCACCGTTTCTTGACCGTGGTCCTGAACGTCGCCCAGGGAAAAGACCAATTGCCACAGGGCTCATGTTAGCGGCGATAGCAAGTATCTTTTTTCTTACATGGGAATCTGTAGTAACTCATGACTGGGAAGCGGCAGAAGAACAAGGTAAAATTAAGCAGTTTGTAGAAGTAGACCAAACCAATGAAGCCTATGAAATCGCGAAAACAAATACTTGTATATCATGTCATGGGGAAAACTTTGAAGGCAGTGCCGCAGCGCCTAGTTTGCAGGAAAAAGAATTGACAGCCGAGCATATAGCGCAAATCGCAAGGGAAGGGACAGGTCAAATGCCTGCAGGAGTATTTAAGGGAACCGATGAGGAATTGCAAAAGCTATCGGAGTATATTTCAAATATTGGAAAGGAATAAATCGTCTTCATATTTGTGAGAGGAAGTAATTGCCAGTTTCGGCAAATTCTTGCTTTCATTTTTTTTGTATTCAGATTAAGATAGAAGAAAAAGAAATGGAGTGAATGTATGACAGCTATTTTTCATTTACTAAGAACGAAGATTTTTTTATGGATGTTGCTGGCGATTAATATCGCCGGAACAATTTACGGTTTTATTTGGTATCAATATCAATTAGAACAAACACCAGCCAAATTCTTAATATTTGTTCCAGACAGTCCAACTGCAAGTTTGTTTTTTGTCCTCGTGCTTATGTTTTTTCTTTTTGGCAAAAATAATGGCTTGCTGGAATCACTAGCCATAGTTACCTTGTTTAAATACGGTATTTGGGCTGTAATGATGAATGTTTTTTTACTCATAGTAGAAGGCGAATTACATTGGACGGGCTATATGTTGATGGTATCACATTTAGGAATGGCTATTCAAGGGTTGCTCTACGCACCATTTTATCGGATAAAGCCGTGGCATCTTGTTGTCACAGCCATCTGGACATTACATAATGATGTGATTGACTATGTATTTGGGATGATGCCAAGATATGGAATTTTAACTACTTACTATTACCAGCAAATTGGCTACATAACTTTTTGGTTAAGTATTCTCTCAATTGGTATTACATATTTTCTCTGTTTAAGAAAAGGTCGTCTAAAGTTATCCATTCGGTGAAGGTATACTCTCGTCCTTTTGTGCGTATAAATGGGTAAGGTGAAAACTTTAACGGGAGGGAGTAACAGTGAAATGGACTATTATTTTCCTAACCATTTTATTATTTATACTTCCAACAGCTGTACGAGGGTCTGAAAATCAGAGTCATTGGGATCAAAATATTAATAATGTGCTTGAATACATAAATAATAATAATTTAGAGGCGGCAGATTATTTGTTGAACAATACCTTCTCTCAATTTCAAAAAAGTAATCTGCCGGTTGGTGAAGCTGAAATATTAGAGCCTGTTTTCCTGCAAGCCATGGAAGCTATTGAAAATGAGAAAGATATGAAGCAAAACATACTCCGGCTTCAACTGGCGTTGGATGCGAAGAACTCCACTTATCAACCGATGTGGGTAAACCGAGAAAATGAAATTGTACAGACATTCGCTCAAATGGAGGAAGCACTTCAAAAGAATGATATGACAAAGTTTGAACAATCGTTCGCAATGTTTCAAGAACAATATCAGATTATTTCACCAAGTCTTTCTTTAGATTTACGTAAACAGGAATTTTCTCAGTTACAAGCAAATATTTTATATGTGGAAGAGCATATGGATGATGAAACAGTTTCTTTGAACAGTCGCATCCAACAATTAAGAAAAGAATTAATAAGTATTTTTGCAAAATACTCTGGTGAAACAAATTATTCCTCTATCTTTTGGATGTCTGCTATAGTAGGGAGTGTCATTGCAATCTCCCTTCTTTATGCAGGTATAAAAAAATATTTTCCCTACATAAATGAGCAGTAAGGAGACATTAGCTGCTTGTAATATTAATGACTGGTTCGTGGGAAAATAACTGCCAATAACAATTTTACTTAATTAAAATATACTAAAATCCTCGGAAATAATTGACAGAAGAACAGATGTCCTCTAAAATTTATATTATGTTCAAGCAAAGTGGGGAATTTATATGATTGGAGGTATGAATATGAATAGCTCTATGCTTATTTATTTCTTTTTGATTATGTTAATACCTTTGTATGCACAAATGAAGGTGAAAAGCACCTATCAAAAATATTCAAAAGTACCGACATCGACAGGATTAACAGGTGCTCAGGCTGCCAGAAGAATTTTAGATGCAAACGGTCTGTACGATGTTGGAATTGAAGAAAGTCGTGGCGTTTTATCAGACCATTACGATCCGCGTACGAAAACAGTACGTTTATCTTCTAATAATTATCACGGTCATTCTCTTGCTGGGGTAACAATTGCAGCCCATGAAGTAGGTCATGCAATTCAAGATGAAAAAAACTATGCGTTTTTACGTTTCCGCCATGCAATGGTACCAGCTGTGAATTTTAGTTCAAGATTATCGGGGATATTTGTTTTAATCGGGATACTAGCATCGGTATCAAATATGTTGTTGGTAGGGATTATTTTGTTAGCTGTCGGTGTATTGTTTCAATTTGTCACACTTCCAGTTGAATTTAACGCATCTAGCCGTGCCCTCGTTCAAATGAGAGAATTAGGTATTGTAGAGAGCGGAGAAGATGCCCAAGCTCGCAGTATTTTAAATGCAGCTGCGATGACATACGTTGCGGCAACAGCTGTGGCAGTATTGGAGTTGTTACGTTTAATTTCTATTTATTCAAATCGCCGTAACTAAAAGAAGCCCTTATGGGCTTTTTTTTAGTTACGGCGATTTGAATAGTTTTAAGGTAAAAGATGGCCGACGAAGCCTTTCAAAAATGTTTAATAGGGTATCAATGTTTTCGCAGAAACTCATGGGAAGGTAGGCATGTGAATCGAAAGCCCCCGTCCATATAGACGAGGGGCTTCCTTGTGATGATTAATCTACTGTGTAGTAGCAACGCTTTGGAGAGGTAACGACTCCGTCTGCTTTAAGAGCTTTAATTGCTTTGTCCACATCTTTCTTATCAAGAGCGGCTTTTTCTGCGATTTCACCGGCTTTCAAAGGTTCTCCAGCTGATTTTAATGTTTGAATAACTGTTTCGTTTACTGACATTTTCTTCACTCCTTCCTAATTATAAAAATTGTATGACAGGCTATCTGAAAAGGGGAAACCGTCCCTCTTCAGATAGCCTGCCGCAAGAGTCAACTATGATAAAGTTTGTGAGAACAAGTTTTTCTAAGTTGACTCTTTCTATTCATGAGGCTAACTCGACTTCTTAGACAGACCTCTCTCTCTATCATTTACTTAATTCAGTATATTTGTCAACCCATTTTCATTTTATTTCAGTGGTTGGTTATTCAAGTCTAGTGTAAATCCTTGACCAGATACATCATATGCGTCACTAACAACTACAAATGCATGTGGGTCCGTAGAATGAATAAGGTTTTTTAAACGAACTAACTCATTACGAGACACAACACAGTAAAGAACTTCTTTTTCAGTACTTGTATAGGTTCCTTCTGCTTTATACATCGTTGCTCCACGTCCCATTTCTGTGATGATTCTCTTCGCTATTTCTCGGTTTTTCGGTGAAATAATTGTCGCACCTTTGGCAGCGTAGGTACCCTCTTGAATCATATCGATTACTTTAGCAGCAACATAAACGGCAACCAATGTATACATTGCTTCACGGTAGGTCAAATATGTAATAAAGGACAAAGTGATAATACAAGTATCAAAAGAGAACATTGTTTTTCCTATATTCCAGCCGATTTTTTTCTGAACTAATCTGGCCACAATATCTACACCGCCGGTAGTTCCCCCATAGCGAAAGACAATTCCTAGTCCGATTCCACCAATAACTCCTGCAAATAAAGCAGCAAGAAACATATCATCATGTAAAGTTATCTGAACAGGGAAACGTTGTGCGATTTCTAAAAAGATAGAGACACCCACCGTACCTATTAAAGTATAAATAAAAGACTTTGTTCCAAGGATTCGCCAGCCGATAATAAACACAGGAATATTCAGTATTAAGTTGCTAATGGCTGGGTTGATATTGAAGATGAAATACAGTAGAAGAGTGATACCAGTAAATCCACCTTCAGCAAGGTTGTTTTCCATATTAATATTCACAAGCGCAAATGAGTAAATAGCTGTCCCAATAAGAATAAATAAAATATTTTTTACTTTCATGCCCATAAACGGGGATACCTCCAATTTGTCTAGCAAAGAGCCCCTCTAAAAAGGTGGCCAGAGCTTTCCTATATAAAAATGCTAATCCATTATAGCATTACTGAGTAGAGATGAAAATAGTTGTAGTAAAATAGATACGACAAAGGCATGAAAAAATTAAAGCCGAACGATATAGAGGGGGTGAGAAAAAATCTTCCGCTTCCAGATTTTTTGCGATAAGAG
>DAIDKD010000126.1 GCA_027451065.1 Bacillaceae bacterium
AAGAAAGAAGCTGACTTAAAAATGGTCAGCCTCTTTCTCATATAAAGACAAATCCTATAAAGATAAAAATAATAATTACTTGTAAAATAGCCTTCGCTAACGAACTGGTTATGAAGGAGAGTACCGTTGCCCAGGCAACTTTTATTGCTTGAACCATATCCTTCCCTTGCGCCTTCTCTGTTAAAAATACCGCAATAAGCGGGACAATAATCAAACCAAATGGTGGAATAACAAAAGATCCCACAATCACAGAAAGCATCCCAATCCTCTCTCCCCACTTGGTACTGCCATACTTTTGAAGAAAGTATTTATTAGCAACAAGATCCACAGTGAAAATAAATACAGTAAAAATGACGAGTATCACCCAAAATAACATAGTTAGCTGCCACTGATTGATTCCATAATGGTAAATTAGTATACCTATCCATAAAATTGGGATTCCTGGAATAATCGGCCTTACCAACGCAACAAACGAGAGAACAAAACAAGCAATTACCAATAGCCATAAAATAAAGTTCATTATAGAAACCTCCTTAAGCATACAAGAGCGGACAAGCCTGCAAAGCGTCTATCATTGTCCGCTTATTAAAATAATGCTGCCTGAAAGGCTTGTTTCCTCTATTTTTTCAGATACCTTTCCTCTATTTCTGTATTCTATTATAACCTTGTTCTCCATATGGTTAAAGCTTTTCTAACCTTTTTCCTTCTAATTTCTTTCAGATATTTTTTTCTTCTCCTACGAATTGTGAGTAAGTGGTTCCTTTTACCCCTTACTCACAATTCGCTGTCGTTTTTTTCTTTAAAATCGTGTAAAATAAAAATGTAAAATTTTTTTAGGAGGAATTTCATAATGAGTATCCATATTGAAGCAAAGCAAGGAGAAATTGCAGAAACGATTCTCTTACCAGGTGATCCATTACGAGCAAAATATATTGCTGAAACATTTTTAGAAGACGTAACATGCTATAACAATGTTCGCGGAATGTTAGGGTTCACTGGTACGTACAAAGGACATAGAATTTCTGTTCAAGGTACTGGTATGGGGATTCCCTCTATCGGCATTTATGTAACGGAATTAATTCAAAGCTACGGCGTGAAAAATTTAATTCGTGTCGGTACATGTGGTGCTATACAAGAAGATGTAAAAGTTCGTGATGTGATTATTGCCCAAAGTACATGTACAGATTCAAATATGAACAGACTGACTTTCCCAGGCTTTGATTTCGCACCAATTGCTAACTTTGATTTATTGAAAAAAGCCTATGACGTTGGAGTGGAAAAAGGATTAGCTATTCGTGTTGGAAACGTGCTAACTGCTGATATGTTTTATCGTGAAAACATGGATATGTATAAAAAACTGGCTAGCTATGGCGTACTAGCTGTAGAAATGGAAACAACTGCTCTTTACACAATTGCTTCTAAATTTGGTGTCAATGCCTTAACAGTTCTAACTGTTAGTGACCATATTTTCACTGGTGAAGAAACAACTTCTGAAGAACGTCAAACAACATTCAACGATATGATTGTAGTTGCTTTAGAAGCAGCAATTAAATAGGCGATTATCTCATGTATACAAAAGAAGAGAAGGAGCTTATTATTTCCAACATTCAGCAATTCTTTTATACAGAATATGATGAGGAAATATCTTCTTTAAAGGCTGATATTCTCTTCCACTTTTTTGAGAAGGAAATTGGCAAATATCATTATAACAAAGGAATTGATGACGCTACTTCCCTTGTTCTAGACAAGTTCTCTTCTTTTGAAGATGATTTGTATGCTTTGCGGAAAAGAAAATAAGATTGAACAGGCTGTCTGAAAAGGGGAAAGCTTCCCTTTTCAGACAGCCTGCCGAAAGAGTCAACTATGATGAAGAGTGATGAAATCAAGCTTTTCTAAGTTGACTCTTTCTATATCATTGAGAATAAATCGACTTTTAGAACAGTCCCTTCAACCTCACAAAAATTGGCAATCCCCGAATCCGTCATACTAAGGATTTGGGGATTGCCATCCTTGCTCTATTTCTTCATTTTGTTATAACCTCGTTCTCCATAGGGTTGCAGTTTTTCTAACCATTTTCCCTCTAATTCTTTCAAATATTTTTTCTTGTCCATTGTTCCTAACTTTTCTTCCTCTACTTCTTCCAGCACTTCAAAAATAAATGCTTCTTCCCCGTAGGTGTTCCAATCTTTTTGAAGCTCCTTGTTCATAAAAGAATCATATTTTAGAGAAAATTTTCTTCCATCAATACTTTTTAAGTTGGGTAAACTTTCAATAAATCTTTTCCCATTTTTTGTATTTTTGATCTGATAGATTCCAGCTACAACCTTTACTTCTTTTGCTTCTAGCTTTAATTCTTTTTTACGCTTTTTCCTTTCAGCTTGCTCCTGCTTCGTTGAATCTTTTACCCAATACTTACTGCCATCTGTCTCTCTCTGTAAAAATCCATAATCTATTAAAGCACGCCTTACCGCAGTATGGTCTTCATAAATACCAGTTAAGATTTTATCTATCTCTTTCTCTGTATATTCTTCTTCCGGTTCAAAGTGTTTCACAATCTCATCCAGTACAACTAACTTATCCTTTTCTTTCATAAGAAATGTTTTCAAGCGGTTCTCATCCTCGTCAAAATATTTTGTGAGTACTTTTTCTCTTGCCGTATTTGTATCCTGATCCTTCTTACCCATAGCTACTACTGGTTGTGTTGCAAATGAGTTTCTTGTATCCCTCTCCTTCAGTGCTTCCATCAATGCCAAAAATGCTTTCGCTTGTCTTTCTTTCTTTTTTAACGTAAAGCGATGATTTCGAATGGTAGATGAACTACCAATGCCCATTTCCTTTTGAATTTCCTTATCACTTTCTCCTTCATAAAAAAGTTTTAGAAGGCTTCTTTGATGGTCAGAAAGTCCAGTAAGTTCCTTTTCCATACTGATAATAAATTCAAAAACAGACCCATGATGCTTCTCAATGTGTACACTTGCATATTTTTTCGCCTCGTATAAAATACCTTCTTCTTGATAAATAATGCCCTTTTCAACGGTTTTTCCACAAAGCAAACAAACATAGCAGTCATTTTCCTCTACATACCCTTGCTTCATTTCTTCTATAGAAGCTTCCCAAAAAGAATCTAAAATAATCATTTTTAGATAAACACCTCGTTCGTTTGTTATTTCATAAACAAAATTATAATTTGTTTATGAAATATTGTCAACATATGTATGTCTGCAAAATTTAGAACTTGATGGTTACTGGATGTTTCCGAGCTCTTTTCGTTTACATCAAGCACTCCATTTAATTATTTTTACATTCAAAAATAAAAAAACACATTGACAATGTACATATACAATAAGTACAATAAGTACAAGCAGTACAATTCGAATGTGCATGGTAGGAAAACATATGAATAGGTGATCACACATGGAAATTATTATTAGTTCAAAATCCAAAAAGCCAATATATGAGCAAATCGCTTCACAAATCAAACAGATGATTATGGCAGGACAATTACAAGAAGGAGACTCTCTGCCGGCAATGAGGTCTCTAGCAAAGTCATTGCGAGTAAGTGTCATAACTGTCCAAAGAACTTATGAAGATTTGCAAAGAGAAGGCTTCGTTGATTCAGCAGTTGGTCGTGGGACATTTGTCGCCAAGCAAGATAAAAGTCTCATTCGCAACGAACACCTCGCAATGATTGAAGGTCATTTAAGTGAAGTTATCCATATAGCGAAAAATAGCGGAATTGAATTAGAAGAAATAACAAAATTATTACATAAGCTTTTTGAAGAAACTGGAGGATGATGCAATGAATTACATATTAGAAGTAGAAAAACTACAAAAAACTTATCCTAAAAGCGATTTCCAACTGAAGAATGCTTCTTTCAAACTACCATACGGCTCTATTTTAGGCTTAATTGGTGAAAATGGCTCAGGAAAAACAACAACTTTAAGTATGATTTTAAATCTTAGAAAAAAAGATGCTGGAGCAGTAAAACTATTTGGTCAGGAAATGACTGATGAAGATATTGCGTTGAAAGAAAAAATCGGTGTCGTATTTGATATGACTTGTTTCCCTAAGACAGTAACCGCAAAAGAAATTTCAAGGATATATCGGGGCATATACACTAAATGGGATGAATATTACTTTTTTCAAACATTGAAAAGATTTGATATTTCACCTACGAAGAAGCTTAAAGAATACTCAAAAGGTATGTTAATGACTCTAGCTATCGTGTCTGCCTTATCCTATCACCCACAATTACTTGTATTAGATGAGGTTACAAGTGGCTTAGACCCTGTTCGTCGTGAAGATATGCTAGAATTATTTTTAGAATTTGTGGGAGATGAGAAAAACTCTATCATCTTCTCCTCACATATTACGACAGACATAGAGAAAATTGCTGATTATGTGTCGTTTATTCATCAAGGAGAAACTATATTAAATGAGGAGAAGGATACTTTAATCTACCAATACGGAATTATCCGTTGTGGGAAGGAACAGTTTGAACAATTAGATCAAAAATACGTGATTAAGTATTTAAAAAGGGATTATGAATATTCTGTTCTGGTTTCCAATCAAGATATGTACACAGAAAATATTCACAATATCGTAGTGGATAACCCTACATTAGAAGAGATTATATTCATTTTGTCAAAAGGAGTGGCATTTTCATGAAAGGATTGATTTTAAACAATTTACTAAGTACAAAAGCTAGCATGTTGTTTCTTACATTGATATTATTCCTTGCAACTGTCATAGGAATCATTTTAGGGACAGATGCTCCGTACACAATCATTGCTTTACTTACACTTGTCGCTTTTCCCCTTGTGTATATTGCAAATTTCCAAAAGGATTTTGGGACAAATTGGAATAAGCTAGAATTAGTGATGCCTGTGAAAAGAAATAAAGTAGTGCTTTCAAAATACCTATCTTTTCTTATTTGTCTCATTACAGCATGCTTATTGGCAGCCCTTTACACTTTTGCTAATATTGTGACAGGTGTTTTAATTTGGGAAACAGCACTGACTAGTATTATGTTATTATTTCTCGGTATGGTCATCAGTGTCGGCGCTTTCTTCTATCCTATCGTTTTTAAAATAGGAGCAGATAAAGCTGAAACAGCTATGGTATTAATTTTTATCCTTTCAGCCTTTCCAATACGATTAATGATGGAGATAGGAAGTCGAATTCTCGATTTAAACAATGTCTTTGACCTCCACGACTATCCGTTATTCTATGTGGCTTATGTTTTGTTCACGATTGTGCTGTTTATCATCTCTTATTTCATTTCAAAATACATATATGCCAGAAAAGAGTTTTAGGAGGTATCTCGCGTGAAAGGATTGTTACATAGCAACTTCATCATTTTCAAAGATAATATACTAGGATCGTTGTTGGTCATTCTATTTGTGGCGGTAATTGGAGTTCTAGAAAATTCCCATCTAAATGTGATTCTTCTAGCCATCTCTACATTCCCAATTCTCTATATGTCATATTGTCAGAGAGAAACTGTTGCAAACTGGAATAAATTAGAAAAAATTATGCCAATAAGAGCAAATACAGTTGTTCTTTCAAAATATGTTTGCTTCCTTTTGTTTATAGGGATAGGGTGTTTCGTTGTCGGAATCTATGCCCTCATCAATATGATAATTGGCGTAATGATTTGGGAGCCATTCTTAATCAGTTTGTTTCTGTTAGTACTAGGTCTACACATCAGTATCGGAGCTTTCTTTTATCCTCTTTCATATAAAATGGATAATGGAGAATCTCAACTAATAGCACTAATGGTGGCAATAATCCTCTCAACAGTTCTTCTTTATTTAACTGTACAAGTGGGAATGGTAATTTTAGAACTGGAGCATATCTTTGAAATCATTGAATATCCCTCATTTGGAATTGTTTATGCCATAGGTATGATAGTATTGTTTATTTTTTCATATTTTATTGCACAGAAAATATATGCGAAAAAGGAATTTTAAGGGGGCATAAAATGGAAAAAAATTAATTTTTGGTATAATTACAGCCGTCATCTCACTAGCGATTCTTTTCGGTTTTATTGATGGGAATAGTACGTTTGCAGGAATATTTTTTCTTTGCTGGGCAATAGCTTCGGTAATCAAAGAAAAGCAATCTTTACTTTAACATGAGAAGAAATAAAATGTGCTGTGTGAACTGAAAAAATACCTAGTCCACACAGCATATGAAAAATGTGCTTTATTTAGATGTAGTTGGCGTTACACGACAATTGCTTTGTACAAGCACTTTTCCAGTTCCTGAAAACTCATATATAAACCCAGCACCGATTTCAGCCCATAGAACTCGTGGTTCAAATGTTACACCTGTCGTCCAAGCAACAGCATGGGTGTTATCCACCACAATTGTCTCCCCATTTAACTCTATTTCATGGAGTGCACCACAGCTTGTAATCAGCGTACTTCCTACTCCCGTCGTCTCCATCATAAAATGATTCACAGAAGCTGATAGTAACATTTCAGATAATTTTCTACTTTGACGCACCATTTTATAATTCACGCCACCATCACAACTAAAACAATCAACGAGTGAGCAACTCCACATACACCTCATCAACTCCAGCTGGATAACTCTCACGCACTGCACCTTCATACCCCACTCTAACCTTATCACCAATTTCAAAACGCTCTTCACTATTAACTGAAAGATTTACAGATATACGGTCTGCTGATTTTAGGATTTCTCCTTCCTCAACCTTAACAACAGCCGTCTGACCGTGTATTTCTACTATTATCCCTGTAAAAGTTACTTCTGCCTCATTTCCAACTTCCAATGCAAAAGCATAAAAGGCATCACCAAGAGAAACATTGCTATCCTCCGTATCTCTCCAAGCAACACTGTAAGAATAGTAGTATATTCCATTTTCTGTCGGCGCAATAAAACTATCGTTTGTTAAATCTACTTCGTCCATTACTTCTCCCTCTTCGCTTACTTGTACGAGAGTGATTTCATTTGGTGTTACCTCGTAGTCCATTTCAAAACGAATTGTTTCTCCTCCTTCAATTTTCACAGGTATCTTTCCTTCCAGTGCCAACAACTCAACTGTTCCTGCTGTGTCTACACATGTATTGGTCCAGCAATATGAACCAAGGATCATTTCCTCCACTTGATTCCCTATACTTACAAAAGTCGATGGTGGCTTTTCACCAGTTAGTTTATTATTTGTTGATTCATTCTGAGAGCACCCTGTAAACAAAAGCATCAGAAACCCAAGCACGCATACTCCTAATATTTTTACGGATGTAAACAATGCAATCCCCTCCTTTTCATTCAAAACAACTCCAACTGTGTTGGCATTTCCTCCCCATAGTCAATCCCCAATATCTTCATCATCTCTTTTGCGTTGTCAGCTGCATCACCACCAGAATTATTGTTAAATAAAAGGCATATTTCTTCTGATTGTTTTGTTAATACTTGGACTTTCTCTTTCCAATCTAATAACTCATCTTGATTGTAACGGTAAAGAAAACGTACTTTTCGCCAATTCTCATTGCCATTTCGATTCCAACCGTACACATTTCTACCGTGAAAGCGAACGATAGTACTGAGCTTATTCGTTGCCTCTAGTATTGTCGGAGCGCTACCTACCCTAGCTTGCGGTTCATCTACAATGGAATGAATCCAGCCATCTTGCTTCATTAACTTTAATGTTTCTGGCAAATATGCTTGGGAAAACCACGTTTGGTTACGGAACTCCAGCGCACAAGGAATGTCTTTCATCTGCTCTTTCAAAAAGCGCAGGTAAGTGACATTTTTTTCTTTACAATCAAACCAAGGTGGAAATTGAACCAACACTGCCTTTAATTTCCCTGCATCTGTTACTGGTTCAATGGACCGGAGAAATTTTGCTACTTCTTCCTTTATTCCGGCGACTGTTTTTTCTTCTTTTTTATGACCAGTTATGGATTGCTGAGGCTTGATAATGAACCCAAAGTCTTCAGGAGTGTCAGCTACCCACCGTTGATAGTTGCGAATAGGTTGAACAGCGTAAAAGGAAGCGTCTACTTCAACAATCGGAAAGTGTCTACTATATATTTTCAACTTATCTTTAGAAGCGATTTTTCCCGGGTACAGTGATTCATGATCTCCCCAACCTGTTATGCCTACATATATCATTTTTTACATTCCCCTCTCTAAAAAATGCTCAGTGAGAATCTACGAATGGGAGGTTTTCTTTTATTATACAATTTTTCCCTGTTACAACACAAAAGAGAGCTAAGTGTACCCCCTATGTGCACTTAGCTCTCTTTTTTATGATATTAACTGTTCTTTTATTTGCTGTGGCAGTTTTTCGATAGATACTCGCAAAGTATCGAACTTATTCTCTAAACGCGTTAGTACAAATGCTGTCACAAAAATCGGAAAACCTACATCGCTAATAATCTGAATCAACTCTTCCATTTTTCCACCTCCTCGTTATGTATATATACGAGAAGGGAGTAACATTTGTTGACTTTACTGTCCGCCAACCAAAATCATATTAATAATCATGATAATAAAAGTGCCATATAGTAAAATGTATTTTCCTTTTTCTTCAATTGCGTGTTTATTATTCATTTTCCATCATCCTCTTTTATTTTTTCGTTATCCTTATTATATACCCTTATTATGAACTCTATGTGAACCTCATAAGTATTTTTAGGAGATGGCCAATGTTTAGATTGTCTTCGAAAAATTAAAATACGAAATCCTCGTCTGTTAATTTTTCTACATTTCGTGCTTTTACATAACCGTTTCCTTTTACACTGAAGAAGTCGTGATTTTTTGTATCAGTTCGTAACCCATTTTCCACAATCGGATTAATCTCTTCCTCTTCAAAAAGAGGATCAAGACCTAAGTTCATTAATGCTTTATTCCCATTGTAACGAATGAATACTTGGACTTCCTTGACTAACTCTATTGAAGCATAAAGTTCTTCTGTATATAAAAGTTCATTAGCATATAATTCTTCCAGTAAATCCTTAGTTTCTTTTTCTACTTCTTTTTGATCTTCTTTTGATAATTGAGAAAAAATTTCTTGCGCCAAAATTCCAACAAATACACCGTGAATGCTTTCATCCTTTTCCTTCAACAAGAATCGCTACTTCTTGCCCGCTTTCGCTGCTTACGGTT
>DAIDKD010000127.1 GCA_027451065.1 Bacillaceae bacterium
ACCTATTATTACGAAGCAAAAGCGAGAGTCAATGAAGATGATATCACATCTGATGTTGTTGATATTTTTCACAAAAATCAACAAGTTTATGAACACGAAAAATCAAGCGCGAACTACAGAAGTGCATTCAGCAATTGTAAGTGATTTAACATATGTACGAGTAAACAAAAAAGGGAATTACATATGTGTCTTTGTTGACCTGTTTAATAGAGAAATCATCGGCTACAGTGTTGGAAAAAATAAAGATAATATTCTTTATTGTAAAAAAAGTTACTCTTCCCCCCTGACAGTACATTGAAATATTTCTATATAATTCATTCTCCTGTTAAACTAAAATTAATAATACTACGAGGGAGATATATGTTAAAAAAAGACGCATTTTTTAACATATACAATATTAGGTATAATCGTATATTTTTTCCAAGCTATTTTGTCAAGTTTGTTAGTCCGTGCGTTTAACATACCATCTCAATTTACTTTATTTAGCTGAAATGATTGCTCTTAATCCCGATATGTCTTATCCGGAAAGTATTTGGTTTGTTGATATATTAAGAGTCTATAATGAACAAGAGAATTAAATACATACTTTTGGAGGGAACAATATGCTTCTAGAGAAAAACAACTATAGTAAAAAAGCACTTCTTAATAAAACCGTGCTGATAACAGGAGGTGGGGGAGGGATAGGCTTTGAAGCTTCACGTGCGTTTTCCTATATGGGCGCTAACGTAATCATTGCAGAAATAGATACTGTCAAAGGGAGCCAAGCGCAACAACTTATAAACGATGAATTTGGTAACGAAAACGTAGATTTTTATCACATTGACATTTCAGATGAAAAACAGATTGATAAATTATATGAATATATATCGAGCAAATACACTCAACTTGATATCATCATAAATAATGCCGCTGTTGTTCCGATGGGGGCTATTGACGCAGTTCCAATATCCGATTGGGATTTAAGCTATGCGGTAAATTTGAGAGCGCCTGTTCTTTTGATACAAAAATTCCTTCCCTCTATGAAAAATTCAGGCGGTATTATTGTCTTTAATCCATCAGCCTCTGTAGCAGGATATATGTCGGCTTATGAAATTTTTAAATCTGCACAGGTTGAACTTTGCAATACTCTTGCTGAAGAAAATCCTGAAAATGATATAATTATTTATTCGGTTGCTCCCGGCTTCGTGAAAACAGATACTGCCGTTAAGGCGGTGGAAACTGTAGCTTCTTCAATGGGGATAACAACAGAAGATTTTTACAAATCACAGGAGGATTATATTGTAGATGCTGAGATTGCAGGAGTAGGCTATGCTATTTCGGTCGTAAACGCAAGACGGTATCATGGAAAAGAAACCATGTCTTATCAAGTTTTGGTAGATAGCGGACTAATAAGCAACAATGCTGAGAAGGTAAATAGTGCCCAGAAACAGGTTGATTATGACAATCTATTGTTATTATTCACAAGTATTGCTGATGTTTTTTATGACCAATACCAAGGTTGGCAAAAGAAGAACCTGTTTCAAAAACGGTTTATACTTTCTGACTTCAAAAAGCAGATGGGGTTACCCGCTGAAAGTTTCAAAAAACAGTTAGAAGCTCTGCAAATCCAAATCAAAAATCATCAGTGGGATAACTTTTTAAGCAGCAAAGATATGTTCACTAAATTGCAGCGTTTTTATGAACATCAAATCAAATTACTTCAAAGTTATGAAAAAGATGCAACGCAATTGGCTAATGACACAAAGCTTCTAAATAGATGGATTGATATTCTAAAAGATATAATCGATATTTTGAAAAAACCTTGATTTCGTTAATGATAAACTAGTATTTTCTCATTTTCTTAAAACTTCACCTATTCTTTACCTAATGTAAATGGAAAGTATACCTTTGAATAGTAGATTTAGTCTCAAAGATGAATCTATAGGAAAGGAAGTAGAGGAAAATGAAGAAATCACTTGTAAAAGGAATGCAATATACAATATCTATCTTTTATGTACTTGTGCTATTCAAAATTGTTTTGCTTAAATATTATTCTATTTCGGATGTTATAGACGGAGGCGGTGCTTTTCGCTCTTATAATTTCGTTCCATTTCAAATAGTTAAAGATTATGTGATGATTTTTGAATCCACGAATAATTGGTTGAGAGGCTTTGCCAATATTTTTGGAAATATAGTTATTTTTGTTCCGTTCGGTTTATTATTACCTACTCTATTTGATAAGATGCGTAAAAGTACGAAGTTAACTTTTCTCACTATTTTATGCTCAAGTATTTTATTTGAAAGCTTACAGTATATTTTTGCACTAGGTACTGCGGATATTGATGATATCATATTAAATGTATTAGGGGGAGGAATTGGTGTTGCTCTGTATCACCTTATTGCTCGAATGGTACGTAAAAATATCGATCGGATAAATATTACTGTAGTTATATTACTTATTGCTGGGTCTATCCCTGCTTATTATGTTGCAAAAATAGAGTTTGGAAACTTATTGGGATTAACGCAACATGAAATAGTTCGTATCGGGAATGAGGAAATCCCAACAAGACCAGTAGATGCTCAGGGTTCAGTTATAAAAATAACAAATGGACAAGTCGTATATTTTGATGGAATAAAATCAAGTAATGAGACAGCTAACTCCTATTTAAAACAGAAATCCACAAAAATAGTAGATAGTACGAAAATGTACTGGCGCGATATAGAGGCCTCGCGTGATGAAGCTATTTTCACATATAGAGAGATAAGTAGTGAAGATTTTGAAAACATAGATGAAAATACTGTGTTGCAAATTTGGCTAAATGAAAATACGAATGAAGCAGAGGTTATTGTTTTTTATGAAGTCCCAGGTACTAAGGGGAATGAAGACATTACTGCTGATTCCTCTAAAGAAGAGGCGCCGGAAAGTAATGATTATCAAGAGATTGAAGGTACGGTTCTTGGGATTGAGCATAATAAGCTTGTTGTTAACCTGAAGACAATCCAAGAACTTGTAGATGGTGCTGGTATTGCAATGACGGATGAAGAAAATGTGAAGAAAGTAGTAATTGAGCTAACAAATGAAACTGAATTTATTAAACGTATATCAACTGATGGGGTCACTTCTACGGATAAAGAGGGAAAGTTTGAAGATTTAGAGGTGGAGCAGAGTGTAATAATAACAGGAAAACAAGTAGGTGATGTATTTATTGCTGATAAAGTAATTATGTATGAGTTTAAATAAAAGTACCTTTAGATGTGCACTGTAACAACATTTTTAGATATCATTTGATTTCATATCTAAATGTTGTTACAGTGATTGTTTAAGGTGCTAGATTATTTATAGAAGGAGGGTCAGCATGTCTGAAAAAATTCTAATTATAGAAGATGAACCAGCGATTCAAGAAATTCTCAAAAATTATTTAGTAGACGCTGGATATGTGGTTGATATCGCAGATAATGGATTGGAAGGTTTCCAAAAATTCCAACAAAGAAAATATGATTTGATTCTTCTGGATGTGATGATGCCAAAGATTGATGGCTATGTAGTATTAGAAATGATACGTAAAGAATCAAGTATTCCAGTCATTATGATTACAGCTATGGGGCAAGAAAAACATCAAATAAAGGGTTTTGATTTAAAAGCGGATGATTATATTGTGAAGCCTTTTACAATTAGTCTTGTGTTAAAGAGAATTGAGGCAGTTTTGCGTCGCAGTTTCATGATAGAGAAAACTGCCGGCAATGTATTAAAGTATAAAGAAGTGTCCATGGATTTAGATGGATGTGAAGTGTTTGTTTCCGGGAATCTTGTTTCTCTTACTCATAAAGAATATGAACTATTAAAATTGTTTTTAGAAAATCAAAATTATGTTTTTAGTAGGGAGATGTTGCTGGAAAAAATTTGGGGTTATGATTTTTATGGAAACTCAAGAGTAGTAAATGTTCATATTAAAAATCTGCGAAAAAAAATAGGCGTAGATTATATTGAAACTGTGCGAGGAGTCGGATATAAACTTGGGAAAAAAATGGAAGAGTAGTCTAAGTGTAAAAATATTTTTAAGTACAGCTACAGTATTTGTAGTAACTTGTATGGTAATGTTTGTTATTATTCAGACTTCATTACCCAAATTATATGAACGTGAATTTTCTAACCAATTCTCTATCCTTTTTCATGATTTAGGAGAGAGGTTAGAAGAAGTACCTATAGAAGAAATATCAGATATTGTCACGGAATTTTGTTTAGAGAATCATGCCAACGTCAGAGTTTTTGACGAAAACCATCGCATAATTTATGATTCTAGTTTTCATGTATGGGAAGAAGATGACGATGATGTTATCAGACTGATGATTTCTGTTGTTAATAAAGAAGATGGAAACACTTACCACATAGATGCAGAGACATCGTTAGTACCGGCTAGGAAAGTTGGCTATATACTTCAAGAGATCTCCCCGTTTATTTTCGTTGTGCTCTTTTTTATCTCTATAAGCATCTCCTTTTTTTTCGCTTCCTTTTTAGCGAAACCTATTGTAAACATTACCAAGGTTTCCAAAGAAATGAGTAAGCTGAATTTGAGCAGTCGGTGCAATCTGGAGCGTTCAGATGAAATTGGAGAGCTTGCCGAGAACCTAAATGAAATGGCGGACAGGCTGGAAAAGGCACTTACAAATTTGCAAACTGCAAACTGTAAACTGCAGGAAGATATGGAGCGGGAGCATCAACAGGAAAAGCAGCGGAGCGATCTTTTTACAGCAATATCTCATGAATTAAAAACACCTCTTACTATTCTAAAAGGAGAAATAAAAGGAATGATTGATAAGGTAGGAGTGTATAAAAATCATGAGATGTATTTACAACATGCTTATGAAACAACGGAAAAGATGGAGCAATTAGTACAACAAATTATGATGGTTTCGCAAATTGAAACAAAAGAAGTTCAGCTAGACTTCTATAAAATAAATATAAGTGAGCTTGTCAATGAAATATGCAATAAACATGAAGAATTAGCAGATGGTAAGGGGATATCCCTTACATATTACTGTGAGGAGAATATGTATGGTGTAGTAGACAAAAATCTATTTCAACATGCTATTGCAAATATTGTAACCAATGCTATCTTTCACTCTCCATCAGGAGAAATTATGGATGTACAATTGATAAAATTACAACACCAGGGGGTCTTAACAGTAGAAAATACTGGTACACATATTCCTGAGGAAGATTTAGAAAATCTGTTTCAACCATTTTATAGAGCTGATAAATCAAGAAATAGATATACTGGTGGAAGTGGATTAGGTCTGTTTATTGTAAAAAATATTTTGGATATGCATCAATTTTCATATGATGTTCAGAATAGCGAATCAGGAGTCATGTTTACGATAAAGTTTCCATTAGGTTAAATAATTTAAGAAAAGTGCAAGCACAGATATACAACGCTAAGCTATTTATAGGGTGAAAAATGATAAAGTGTTAAATGATGTAGATTGTCCATATTGTAGGTTCTACTTAATGGGGTTAAACCCTGACTATTTTTACCGAACAGAATCCTATGGAATAAACAAAAGATTTTGATTCTCGTATTTTGGTATTAAAAGCACAAGAGTAGGAGGACGATGACATTAGTGGTGTTATTGCTTCGTTATGTACAGATGAGATGAAATGGGTCACTGCACAACGAATTGAAGCGTCGGGCGAAATGTCTCTATAAACTGTAACGAAGACGTAATAGTTTGTTCTGAGCGGTTAAAGAGAAAGTTATAAAAGAGAGGTGCTATTCTTCGTAGATAGCATCTCTCTGTATATCGTATGATGGTTTACGGGAAAGGTGAGAAATGTAAAAAAAAAGGAAGAGCAACCTCGGTCCGAAATACTATTTCAGACCAAAGTTGCTCTATTGTTATTGTTTCAATCCAAATACATTACCATCTTCATCTGAAAACTGTGCAAAAGTACCAAAGCCCATTTTTTGAGGCTCCATTGGGAACGCGACTCCTTTTCCAGACATCTCTTTATATGCTGCTTGAATGTCTTCACATTGGAATACGATAGATGGCTTTAGTTCTTCGGAATTTTCCATCATTGCTTTCGGATAAATAACCAAAGCAGTTTCTGCACCTACTGGACCTACCTCCATCCATATCATGTTTGGCCCCATTGGAAATTCTGCTTTTACCTCGAAACCAACTTTCTCTATCCAAAATGATTTTGCTTTTTGCTGATCCTCTACATATATTGCGACCGTTCCAATTTTTTTAATCATGTCATTACCTCCATATTTGAATATGTGTATAGTATAATTTAACTATCCAAGAAATGTATTGTAAAAAATAGACATGGTTATTTACTTAATGATGAATGAGGGGTGCATATCATTGAAATTTTTGAATCAAAAACCAACATCAGAAAAACTGCAAAAATATGTTCAGTTATTTTGGGTGAACCGTCATGACGAAATGGGAGTTTTCGGTGAGAAGAAACCAAAACTTCCACCCCATGGAGCATCCAATCTTATTTTTAACTTTGGTACAGCCTATGCAAAAAAAGCTGATGGAGAGGGGGATGTGATTCAATCCCATATAAAAGGGCCGAGTTTACATTATTACGAAATACACCAAGAAAAGAAAATTGATATTTTAGGTATTGCTTTTAAGCCATACGGATTATATGCCTTCACAGATTTTCCAATGAAGCAGCTAGTGAACCAAGTAATAGATATTGAGAAAATAGATGATTTTTTTGTATCTTTGTTTGAAGATTTGAAGGAGATAGAAGATGATGCAAAGAGAATGGGGCATGTTGAAAAAGCTTTGCTTGGTCGGTTGAATGAAGGGAAAAAACATCTAGATATTGTAATGAGTTTTGTGGAAATTGTAGGTGAACAAAAAGGCATGATAAAGGCGGAAGATATAGCTGAGCAACTGCACATATCTTTAAAGACATTGGAAAGAAAATGTCAAGCAGTGTTGGGATTGACACCAAAAAACTATATTCGGACTGTTCGTTTCAATTATGCTTTATCCATTGTACGTTTTCATCAAGATAATCGTAATTGGATTGAGGTAGCAACAGATTGCGGTTATTATGATCAATCTCACTTTATCCGCGAATTTAAATCCTTTACGGGATATTCGCCAGAAAAATATCAAACAGTCCGAGATTTGATTGGTGATTTTTATTTGAAGATGTAAAGAAGACTCATGCGGGGAATAGTCGCTTAGATGAATCAGGTGACTATTCCTACTTCAAGTTATTCGTTCGGATAAAGTTTCTGATATGTTGCTACTGAATTTTTAATTAAATCCTTTAAAACATTGGTATCAATATCAGCTAATTTATTAACGTAAATACAAGCTTTACCCTTCGTGTGTTTACCAAAGTTTTTTAATAATCTTTCTCTTTCCTCGCTTTCATAGGACAAATAAAGACTAATTTTCGCCTTTCTTGGTGAAAATCCCGCTAAAGGAGCATCTCCTTCATGTCCTGATGCATACTTATAGTGATAGCTACCAAAGCCTATCATACTAGGTCCCCACATTTTCGCGTCGTAACCAGTTACCTCTTCAAAAATTTCTAATAACTGATAAGCATCTTCCTTCTTCTTCTCATTTTCCACACTTTCAATAAATTCAATGACACTATTGTCTGTTTCTTTTGTCTTCTGTTCATACATAATATGTGCGCTCCTATTCTTTGAGTAAATACTTGTTTATATTATTACATTCTAGAGAAGTTATTTTACCATACATAGCGGAGGTTTGGTAATTAGCCTCAGTCTCTTTTTTTCAAGAAAATAACAGATGATATTAAACATAGCTATACTGAATATGTAAGTAATGTCGTAATTTGTCTGATGGTTTTTTATTCGATATTTTCGATTTTTCTGATAAGGTTCGATATAATTTTATTGTATCGAAAAATTTAGTAGAGTTCATTTTTATTTCAATTTAATGTAGTAGATATATGCTGATTTAGTGTGGATTTTCTCTAATACTCATTTTTTCCAATTATGGAAATCTCACTATACAAAAATAGGGTATTCTATATAAAAAACTAGGAGGATAGCATGTTTTGCAGAAATTGCGGGAATGGACTCTCAGAATCAAGTAAGTTATGTGTGAAATGTGGTCATGAGGTATTAGAGACGGTAAGCAATAAGAGAGAGATCAATTGGAGGGGAATGAAATGAAAAAAATATTCGCACTTTTCACAGTACTAATTCTCTCAATCGGAACGCTTGCAGGCTGCGGAGAAAATGGCGATGATGTGTATTCCGAAGAATCAGCTAAGGAATTAACACTCTCAACTATTGACTTCATAGGAAAAGAGTATTACGATATTTGGAATTTACTTGAAGAAGACGGATTCATAAATATTTATGCCGAAGCTCTTGATGATTTGACATCGGCTGAACAAGACAAAGATGATACTGTAGAAAAAGTAACCATTGATGGTAGCGAAACATACGAAGTAGGAACCGTCTATATGTCCGATGTCGAAATAAAGATTTATTACCATAACATTAAAACTGTATATGCTCCGTTCTCTTCCGAAGAACGACCGGAAGATGAACTTTACGACAGTATTAAGAAGCAATTTGAAGAAGCTGGTTTTACAAATGTTAAAGGCGAGCCTATCGAAGATTTAGTTTTCGGATGGCTTACCGAAGATGGAGAAATTGAGAGTATTACCATTGACAGTAGTGATGCCTTTGACGATTTTACCTCTTTTGCGTTTGATACAGAAGTTGTTATTAAATATCATACTTTCCCTGAAGAAACAGGGGACCAGGCGGAAGAATCGGATGAACCGATTGAAGAAGTGACAGAGGAAGAATCAGATGAACCAGCTGAAGAAACGACAGAAGAATCAGAGGGTTCGGAGAGTGTAGTATTCACCACTGAAAATTGTGAAGAACTCACTACTATTTTATCAACTCAAGGGGAAATAAACCCGCTATACGTCGATTTTGCAGAAAAATATAAAGGTAAGCTTATTACGCCTGAGGATGTGAATGCAGCTCTAGCTGAATATCGTGA
>DAIDKD010000128.1 GCA_027451065.1 Bacillaceae bacterium
ACGCAAATAAAGAAGTTACCTTTGAGGTAGATGGTGCTAGCTTTTCTCTTGCGGCCAATGATTTCTCAATTTTACTAGTATCCTCTAAGTAGAGTTTTCATTCTCGTCAATACAACATTAGCCAACGACAAACTCTTCGTCGTTGGCATTTTTTTCAAGGTGTTGAATACGGTCGTTTCACGACCATATTCAACACCTTGAAAAAAATTAAGCAATTATAGTGTTTTTTCTGAATATTTGTAATATGATAAGTATTATAACATTTGATGTTAGAAAATATCACATGTTAAAAATGAATACGTGGAGGCGATGAAATGGGAATTGCACAGAAGGTCGCCGAAGCAAAACAAGGGGGAAAAGGGGATGAATTTAGCAGATACAGTGTTTATCTTTGTTTCTGCCGTATTGGTTATGTTGATGACACCAGGTTTGGCATTATTTTATGGAGGAATGGTTCATCAAAAAAATGTGTTGAGTACAACGATCCATAGTTATAGCGCAATGTTCCTTGTTTCTATTCAATGGATTTTGATTGGATATTCATTTGCTTTCGGACCTGATGTGAAGGGGTTAATTGGTAATCTTGATTGGGCGTTTTTAAACAATGTAGGTTTCGCTGTGAATGAAGACTATAGCGCAACAATTCCACATGGGCTCTTTATGATGTTTCAATTAATGTTTGCTATTTTAACTCCTGCACTTATCTCTGGAGCATTCGCTGAGAGAATGCGATTTTCCGCCTTTGTTTTATTTACTCTACTATGGACCACTTTCGTATACGATCCTATCGCTCACTGGGTTTGGGGAGTGGGGGGCTGGATTCGTGAATTAGGAGCACTGGATTTTGCAGGAGGAAATGTTGTGCATATTTCTTCGGGGGTATCCGGGCTTATCTTGGCACTTTATTTAGGGAAAAGGAAACATGCTGGAGAGACTTCTCCTCATCATTTGCCATTTACCATTTTAGGAGCTGGTTTATTATGGTATGGGTGGTTCGGCTTCAATGTTGGAAGTGCATTAACTTTTAATGAAATTGCTTTAAATGCTTTCATTACAACGAACACTGCAGCTGCAGCTGCAGCTATCGGGTGGGTAATTTGTGAATGGTTCGCTACGAAGAAGCCGACAGTATTAGGGGCAGTAACTGGAGCCATTTGCGGTTTAGTAGCTATTACCCCAGCTTGTGGTTTCGTCACACCAATGGCTTCCATTGTAATCGGACTAATTGGCGGGGCAATTTGTTTTTTCGCAATCTCATTCTTAAAGCATAAGCTAGGCTACGATGATGCTTTAGATGCTTTTGGTTGCCACGGTATCGGCGGTACTTGGGGTGGAATAGCAACTGGATTGTTCGCTACGACAAAAGTAAATGAAGCAGGCGCAAACGGACTGTTCTATGGAGATGCTTCTCTCCTCCTCAAACAACTTATCGCAATCGGAGCTACTTATCTCTTTGCAGGTTTTGTTACATTCGCCATCATTAAAATTATTCGTCTCTTTATGAAGGTCCGCGTAGAAGAAAAAGAAGAAACAACAGGACTAGACCTATCCCTCCATGGCGAAAAAGCATATCACTCGTAAAAGAAAAGCGGAATCGACTTGAACAGCTTCTCACGGCAAATATTCTTCCCACCTAAAGTCGTTTTATGACTTTACGGTGGGAAAACTTTTTGGAAAAATACGTTTATTTACAATTTTTAACATGTTATAATAATTATTGTGTTAAATTATCATGCCAGGAGTGAGAAATCTATGGAAAATATGCGCAAGGTGCTATCTACATATATAATAGATGAGCGCACAATGATTATTTTACCTAAAGTTACACCATCCCAGCTTTGCTCTATTGTCAGAGAAGAAGACGATGAATTTATCGTTCTACAAACACCAACTGAGATAGTGGCTCATAGTTGTTATTTTTACGGTGTTAACTATAAAGGAAGGATTTCTAGTACAGAAGCTCTTACGGGGGTTACACATAAACCTCCAATTGCTGTAAGTCCGCAAGATACACTGTTCTTTTTTCCCACCATTTCCTCATCACGTTATGATTGCATATGGATATCTCATAATCATGTAAAAGAAGTACATAAAGTTTCCGAAAAAAAAGTGAGAGTTTCCTTTTTTAACCATGATTCCTTTACACTAGACATTTCCATGAGATCTTTTAAAAATCAACTGCATCGTACGGGGCAATTAATATCTGCCTACGCAAATAGTAAAGCTACCAAAGCACCTCCGCGCCAATTTGAATTAGTTCATGAAAACGAACTTGATGAATATATTTTGAATGAAAAAGAAAGCGATTAAATGTGCTGTGTAAATTGGTCAAAAAGCGTCCAATTTACACAGCTATAGTGAGAATCCCTACTACCCTCTTACATTAATTCTGCATGCTTCAAACCATACATGAATTTGAGCAAGATACGCAATTAGCTGGGGTCCCATCATTAATTGCCCGAACCAAGGAGTAGTGAACACTTTTCCTTCTGACTCAATCAAACTAGCTAATTGTTCTTTGCGGAATAACTCATGTAGGATAGAAGATTTGTTTTCTAAAATTTTTTCAAGCCAGTTAACAACAGCTTTTGTGTAAAGGGGGTGATGGGTTTTTGGGTATGGGCTTTTTTTGCGATATAGCACTTCTTTTGGTAAAGCCCCTTGTAATGCCTGACGCAGCAACCCCTTTTCTCTTCCTTGATAGTGCTTCATCTCCCAGGGGATATTCCACACATACTCTACTAAACGATGATCTGCAAAGGGAACCCGTACCTCTAACCCAGTTCTCATACTCATTCTATCTTTTCTGTCCAATAGTGTGGTCATAAACCAAAGCATATTTAGATAAAATAATTGTCTTCTTTTTTCTTCTAAGGGACTTTCTCCTTCTAATTTAGGTGTTTCAGTTACTGTTTCTTGATAGCGGTCCTGTACATATTGTTTGATTTGCAATTTATCGCGCCAAGTATCTTTCAGTAAAGCTTCCCGTAAATCGATAGAACGCATCCAAGGAAAATGAGGAGAACGTAAATCATCTTCCCGATAAAACCATGGATAACCGCCAAAAATTTCATCTGCACATTCTCCAGACAAACTTACAACAAAGTCCTTTTTGATTTGCTGGCAAAACCATAAAAGAGAAGAATCCACATCTGCCATGCCCGGCAAATCTTTCGCGATTGTTGCCTCTTCTAAGTATTCATACAATGTATGGTTATCTATGACACAGTAGTGATGTTCTGTTTGAAATGTATCTGCCATCATCTGAATCCACTTGCTATCAGCGTTCGGTTGAAAATCACTTTTGGTAAAATATCGGTCATTTTCTTCGTAATCAATCGAGTATGTGTGCAGATTTCCTTTACCTTCCTTTTTAAATGCTTCTGCGGCAAAGGCAGTAATCGCACTGGAGTCAACTCCACCGGATAAAAATGTGCTAAGAGGAACATCTGATACTAGCTGTCTTGTGATTGCATCACTTAGCAAAAAGCGAACCTTCTCTACTGTTTCCTCGAAAGAATCTACATGTTTTTTACTCTCTACATTCCAATATCTCCACACATGCAATCCCTCTTTTGAAAAAGTTAATCCATGAGCAGGTCGAAGTTCCTCTACGTCAATAAATACTCCATTCCCAGGCGTGCGGGATGGTCCAAGTCCAAGAACTTCCGCTAGTCCGGTGTAATCCAGTTCAGCTTTTACTTTAGGGTGGGCCAAAATGGCTTTTAGTTCAGAGCCAAAGTATAAAGCCCCTTCATCTCTTTTGAAAAATAGTGGTTTTACTCCAAGTCGATCTCTTGCTATGAATAATTTTTCTTTCTTTTCATCCCAAATTGCAAAAGCGAAAATACCGTTTAAATGGCTCAGACATTCCTCTTCCCATTCCATATATGCTTTGAGTAATACTTCTGTATCAGAGTGAGAAGAAAAGGTATGCCCTCTCGAGAGAAGTTCTTTCCTGATGTCTTCTGTATTATATAGCTCCCCATTATAACTAATCGTATACGTATTTCCACTTTCTCCTCTTGTCATCGGTTGCTTTCCGCCTTCAAGGTCAACAACTGCTAAACGACGATGACCAAAAGCTACATGTTTTTGTAGCCAAACATTTTCATCATCTGGACCACGTTTTTCTAATGTTCTTGTCATTTTCTTGATGATTTCATGTTCCTTTTCAATTGAATCTGTAAAATTAACCCATCCAGTAATACCGCACATATTCGCCACCCTTTCTGTGTATATAGGTTATTTTACACAGGAACAAATAAATGGTTCTTATTTTTCTAGCAATCAAGGAATAAAAATCCCTTCTCTCTGGCAATAATGATAAAAGTAAAACTTTTATCATTATTGCCAGAGAGAAGAAGGAATGATTTCATGAATCGAGAACAAATTTTAAAAGCACAACCTCGCTCTCATATGCAAGGCATTGTTACTTGTATAAATCATGAGTGGATCTTTTTTGATGATGAAACGGATGAAGCGTACTTGTTGAATGAAATAGTGAATGAGGAAATTGAGTTATTCATCGCTCAAACGTGGATACCAGGTATTTTAGTGGGGGATGATGGTATTCTTATTGACAATCGGTTACAGCCTTTACAAGAATCTACTTCTATTCGAATTCCCAAAACTCTTCAAACAGTATACGTTACTTTTCTGCAAGAGCTGTGTGACTACGCGTTTTTACAATTTACAAACACATTAAAAGAGTTAAATTACTCCATCTATGATTGTATGGTGTGTCATAATTTCTTAACTTTCCAATCGTTGGAATCTCCTACCAGTGGAGTAAATTTCTTTCTCTTTGATAATGAAGATATGGTATGCTCGGTTCATCATCATTTCATTCGTAATGAAAGCATTATTCATGACAAGTTTGAGTTTGTTCGGGCGGACGGCTTGAAGATAGAATGCAGGATTTGAGAATTGGTCAAAAATCGACTGATTCTCAAACCCTGCAAGAACAGATAATCATGATGAAGGGGAGTGAAGTGATGGGGCTGTCAAAAAGTCCCATTATGCTTCGTGAACATTTAACTCTTCGTCAAAAAATGACTTTAGGTGGGAAGAACATTTTTCAAAGAATCTGACCAAGGCGCCTATGCTTTTCTTATAAGTTCACGAATAAATTTGTCAATAATGTAATGACGGGTATTGCTATTAATGTACGTATCATAAAAATAGCAAACAACTTACCTACATTTAGGGGCATTTTAGATTTTGCTATTAAAATACCAGTTTCTGTCATGTAGATAATTTGAACAACTGATAGTGCTCCTATGATGAATTGTGTTATGACAGGAGTACCTTCCGCACCTAGTAGAATTGCAGGCAAGTACATATCCAAGAAACCAATTAAAGTAGCTGGAGCGAATTCCATTGCCCCTGGTATATTGAATAATTGTAAAAACCAACCCATAGGAATAGAGATGTATTGGAAAATGGGCGTGAATTCAAAAAGTGCTAGAGAGATAGTTCCCCAGGCAACTACAAGTGGAATAAGATCCATAAAAATGTTGATATACGTATCAATTCCGCTGACTATTACGTACTTTCCTGACGTACTGTGAGCCCGTTTTGCAGCAAGCTTCACAGCCCATTGAAATGGTGAAGCATTTTCTGGTATATTTTCATCAATTTGTTGTCCCACACCTTCTGAATATGTATCTGGTAATCCTCTTAAAGGCCAAATTCTTGGGGTAATAATTGCTAATAATACACAAGTAATACTGATAATAATGTACCATACGACAAAGTGCTGCGCGATACCAATGGCATTGGCAATAACAAATGAAAATGGCAAAGATACTAAGGCGAAGTTTACAGAGATAACAGCGGACTCACGACCAGTATAGAATCCTTTTTCATGTTGTCCCCTTGTAAGAATAATTGCCGCAGTAGAAGAACCTAACCATGATGCCATCAAGTTGATAGAAGAACGACCTGGAAGTGTAAATAAAGCTCTCACAATTTTACTAATTAAAATTCCAGTAAATTCCATAATACCAAAGTCCGTTAACAATGGCATCGCAAAACCTAATACTAAAAAAACAGCTATTAGGTGAGCACTAATATCCATCATCACACCGCCGGTCCAAGGGGAAGAAATAAACTCTGGCCCAATTTCTAAATATATCATCCAAACAAATACTAGCCCGGCAAGCCTACTAATCGTATAGAGAGGAGATGTATAGAAAATATTTTTTAACGTTTGGTTCTTAAATTCTGGCTTTATTAATAGCGTCAAAACTGTTCCGACTGCGGATATTGTGACAAAAGCGAGAAGAAGCCACACAGCGATGTTCACATTTTCATTGACTTGAAATACAGAATTCTCAAGCCAGTCAATGGCAAAACCTAATGGAATATTAAACGCATCACCTACAGGGATTGGAGCAATGAATAAGAAGGATCCTATCAATGATACAATAGCAAATTTTAGTATGTCGGATGTTGTAGGTGTGTAGCTTTCCGAAAGGTCTTCGGGATGATCTTTTAACAATTGTTGGCCCATAAGTTTCGAGCTCCCTTCTTTAATTAAAAATTCTAAAAGTAATAAAATGTTTTTTGGATAACGATAAAATATTAGAAAAAAATTTCTTTTTCGAGTGTACTAAATGCATTGATAATATAATTCTATTTATCATTAATGGTTTTATTTATCGTCCCCCTTCATTTGTTAAAATTGATTTCTGCATATTTATAACACTTTTTTGCATATTAATATCATACATACGTATAAAACCTTTGTCAATACGCAAAAAAATGCATATTTTCTATCGGTATAATGAAATCGTTACAATAAGCACCTAGAAAATGCTATAATGAAGGTAAGTTGATCCAGACTAGGGGGATAATGAAAAAATAAAATGGAGATGTGGACACCCTAACCGTACATTAAATTAAGGAGAGAGGTGGAGAATCTGTTGCTAATAAAAGGGTGGGCATGAACAAATTGAATAGATTTGGATATGTGATTAGTGGCAGAGTAAAACATGGCATACAAACGTTTATTTGAAATTGATAGTTGGAAAGTAAAATCAACAAAATTAGAAAAAGAAGATAAAAGATTACAAGAGAGTTTAACGTCTATTGGAAACAGTTACATGGGTATGCGTGGAAACTTTGAAGAAGGCTATTCCGGTGACCATCACCAAGGCACATATATCGGAGGAGTTTGGTTTCCTGACAAAACGCGAGTAGGCTGGTGGAAAAATGGGTACCCAGAGTATTTTGGTAAAGTAATTAATGCTATGAACTTTATCGGAATTGATATATTCATTGATGGACAAAAAGTGGATTTATACGTAGATGATGTAAGTAATTTCTATGTAGAGTTGGATATGAAGGAAGGAATTTTACGTCGTCGCTTTACGATTCGTAAAGGCGGAAAAGAATTTGCATTGGCATTTGAGCGCTTTTTAAGTTTATCTCAAAGAGAATTGTGCCTGATTGATGTGCAGGTTACTGCTTTGACAGATGATGCTAGTATTCAACTAGTGCCGTACATTGATGGAAATGTAACCAATGAAGATGCTAACTATGATGAAATGTTCTGGACAGAAGTAGCGAGAAAAACTTATGCGCATGGGGGAGCTTTGGTAGCAGAAACGATTGAGAATCCATTTGGAACACCACGTTTCACAGTAGCCTGTGCAATGAGCAATAATATTGCAAGCTTTGAAGATACATCAGAACAAGAAAAGGAAATGTACGTAGCCAATACATATGATTCTTCTATACAAAAAGGAGAAAACGTTCATTTACAAAAATTTATTGCAGTAACGACTTCACGTGATGAAGAAAAAGAAATGTTAGAACCGAAAGCAGAGCAATTAGTAAAGGAAGCACAAACAGCTGGTTACGAAGCATTAAAAGCTGCTCATATAGATGCATGGGCAAAGCGTTGGGAAAAAGCAGATGTTGAAATTGGCGGCGATGAAGAAGCACAGCAAGGAATTCGCTTTAATATTTTCCAACTATTCTCTACATATTACGGCGAAGATGCTCGTTTAAATGTGGGACCAAAAGGCTTCACTGGAGAGAAGTATGGCGGTGCAACATATTGGGATACAGAAGCATATATTGTACCAATGTATTTAGCAGTAGCCGAGCCAGAGGTAACAGAGCAGCTATTGCATTATCGTCATCAGCAATTACCAGGTGCATTCCACAATGCGAAACAGCAAGGATTAAAAGGTGCATTGTATCCAATGGTTACGTTCACTGGTGTGGAATGTCACAATGAATGGGAAATTACTTTTGAGGAAATTCATCGAAATGGTGCGATTGCTCACGCTATTTATAATTACACAACTTACACTGGTGATGAAAGCTACGCATTAAATGAAGGGTTAGATGTACTTGTTGGGATTAGTCGCTTCTGGGCGGATAGAGTTCATTTCTCTCAAAGAGCTGAAAAATATATGATTCACGGTGTAACAGGACCAAATGAATATGAAAACAATATGAACAACAACTGGTATACAAACAAGATAGCTGCTTGGGTATTGTCTTATACATTGGAAATACTAGCAAAAGCAAGTACGGAAAAAGCACAATCATTAGAAATAACAGATGCTGAAAAAGAAAAATGGCAAGATATCGTAGAGAAAATGTACTTCCCTGAAGACAAAGAATTAGGAGTATTTGTTCAGCACGATACTTTCTTAGACAAAGATTTACGTACGGTGGATACATTGGCTCCAGAGGACAAGCCACTAAACCAGAAATGGTCATGGGACAAAATCCTTCGTTCTTGCTTTATTAAGCAAGCCGATGTTTTACAAGGAATCTACTTCTTAAATGATCAATTTACAATGGAAGAGAAGCGTCGTAATTTTGAATTTTATGAGCCGATGACAGTTCATGAATCAAGTCTATCTCCATGTGTTCACTCGATTTTAGCGGCAGAGTTGGGCATGGAAGAGAAAGCAGTGGAAATGTATCAGCGTACAGCTCGTTTAGACTTAGACAATTACAATAACGATACAGAGGACG